>JAPYWO010000042.1 GCA_028276305.1 Candidatus Thermokryptus sp. | reverse complement strand
GGTTTTGTTGCATTGTTTTCGGCGTCCCCTTTATATGCATCAAAACAACGCTCGCTTTATATTCAGCGACAACTTCAGCCATCTTCTCATCAAACCTTAACCCACTTATATCATTTACAATTAGAGCGCCATTGTCAAGCGCTTGCCTTGCAACCTCCGACTTATAAGTATCAATTGAAATCGGAACTTTTGTACGCTTTGCAAGTTCCTTTATAACAGGTATAACCCTCCTTAATTCCTCTTCAATTGGAACTGGGTCTGAACCCGGACGAGTTGATTCGCCACCTACATCAATTATATCTGCGCCATCTTCAATCATCTTCAAAGCATGTTCAAGCGCCAAATCAAGCGTGAAATACCTTCCGCCATCCGAAAACGAATCAGGCGTCACATTCAAAATCCCCATCACATAAGTCCTCTTAGAGAAATCAAACTCAACATCACCAAACTTATAAATCAAATCATCCCCGGAAAATCCATCAATTGCACGGGACAATTTTCCCGCAAGTTCTTTCCCTTCATCGGAAAAATTGCCCAAAATGTTCAAAAGGTATCCCAAATTTTCCCTCTTCATTGAGACCATCAGATCCCTTCTTCCATTTTCCCTTGCGGTTGAAACAAAAACATCTCCATTCAAATGCCTCGCAACTTCACTTGAAACAAAACTTGCAATGTCGTCGCTTACGCCTTCAATTTTAAAATTTACATCCAGCAACTTCTCAAGCACAACTTCCGAAGAAAAATTTCTATCAATTTCTCCAAACCTTGAAATCTCCTCTGCGACTTCAAATTCATTTTTCAAATCAAATATCCTAACCCTCATGCTTATCACCGGGTTTTATTTTCACTTTAAACGAATTTCCAATCTCTTCTATTTCAAAATCAACCTCAAGAAACTTTTTTATCGTCTCAATGTTCGTGAGAAGATGATTTGTAATCCTTGGCGTCGTGAACTCTGAAACGCCATCAGCAATTGAAAGTGGAAGCAAAATCTGATCAGCCATATGTTCATCAATGACGGCGCCAGAGGAGATAAACCTTATAAACTTTTCGCACGCCTCTTCTGCAACAATTTCGGCTCTTTTGCCTCTTTCACCGAGGTTCGTATAGCAACAAACCGTATTTTCAAAAACCCCCGTTATCGCTATTGTAGTATTTTTTGAGTATGATTTGAGCTCATCAACTATGATTTCAACATCACCATATTTTTTTAGAACTTTTTCAGCAGCTTTAGCCTGCCTTTGCGCAACCTCATCCGTTAGATTTGTATGCGCTGAATAAATTTGAATCTTTAAAAGTTTCCCTCGCTCAACGAGTTTAATTGGTTTTATTCCTTGTGTTGGACTTATCACTGCCTTTATCTCGCCTCCACCGTGTGGATAAAAGCCGGCTTTTTTCATCTCTACTTTTATCTTCAAACCGACTCTTTCCATAAAATAGACCCAACAATTTTTGATATAATCAAATGTCGGGCTCCAAGCCACATGCGTTCCACCAATTATCACAAGCGTTGAAATTCCATCGGAAAAAGACAAAGGAAGGTAAAGCGTTTGCAAAACAAGAGATGTTGAGCCAGCTGTTCCGATATCAAATTTGAAATTTCCAAACTTTATACGCGATGGATAAAATCTGATGCGATTTGACTTCAAGTAAGCACCTTCAACGACAGCGTCAGAAATGACAGCGGATGACTCAATCGCCTTTAAATGTTGCGGTTGAATCCCGGGGTTTGGTCTATTGGCTCGGATGTTTATCATCTCAAATGGTTTCAAGAGCAAGACGGAAAGCGCAAGCGAAGTTCTCAAAACTTGCCCTCCACCTTCACCAATTGCACCGTCAATTAAAATTAACCCTGTTTCACCTTTAACATTGACGGACATATCTTATGCGGAATGAAATTTTTAATCAGCTACTTTCTTCAAGATAAAAATAAAAATTTGCCATCAAAAATAAAAAAGGGCGAGCCAAAGCTCGCCCCTTCAACATTACTTCTTCGGATAAGGTGGCACAGGTGGAAGTTTCTTCTCCTTCGTCTTCAGCTCTTCAAGTATAAGTTCAATTGCTTTGTTAAGCTGTTCATCAATACCGGCATATTCCTTTGCAGGGTCATTATCAACATAAACATCCGGTTCAACGCCATAACCTTCAATTATCCAACCCTCTCCCTCAGCACCATAGACCGCAAACTCCGGCTTATTCAAATATCCACCATCAACAAGGGGCAATGTTCCTCTGATGCCTATCACACCTCCCCAAGTTCTCTTGCCAACGAGTTTCCCAAGTCCATACTTTTTGAATCTATACGGGAATATATCCCCATCCGATGCTGAAAATTCATCAATTATACAAATCTTCGGACCATAATGCATATCCCTCGGGTTTGGCGTCGGAATTGTATATCTTGAGATGCTCACCATGGCTATTTCCCTGCGCAAACGCTCAATTATCATCGGCGAAACATTTCCACCGCCATTGCCCCTGACATCTATTATCAATGCTTTTTTGTTAAGTTGAGGATAAAAATGCTTAACGAACTCGTTTAACCCCATAATTCCCATATCAGGGATATGGATGTAGCCGACTTTTCCATCCGTGGCTTTGTTAACTTTTTCTATGTTGCTTTGGACCCAGTTGTAATAATAAAGTCGGGTCTCATCACCTATCGGAACAACAGTGACCTCCCAACTTCCCTCCTCTTTTGGCTGAGAATTAACACGAAGTTTCACCTGCTTCCCGACCGTATTTACAAGCGACTCGTAGATATTTTTCATCTCCTTAACCGACTTACCGTTCACAGCAAGTATGTAATAACCTTCTTTTACATTAACCCCGGGTTCTGTCAAAGGTGACCTTAGATTTTTATCCCAATTTTCACCTTTCAAAATTTTCTTGATCCTGTAATAACCCGATGACTTGTCCCTTTCAAGTTCAGCGCCAAGCAAACCCACCTGCGTCTTATCTATTTTCGGGAGGTCGCCTCCGCCAACATAAGTGTGACCAGCGTTTAACTCCCCGATCATCTCACCAATTATATAAGTCAAATCCGCACGATGATTTACATACGGTAACAAAACCTCATACTTCTTTTTAACTGCGTCCCAATCAACACCGTGCAGGTTCGGATCGTAGAAAAATTCACGCATTTGTCTCCAACATTCATCAAAAATTTGCTTCCACTCCGCCTGCCTGTCAAGATTAACTTCAAGCCCAGAAAGGTCAAGTCGATCTTTCAACTCAAGCTTTGCCTTCGGCAAATCAACAATTGCGTATGTCTTTTCCCTGACAACAAGCATCTTCTTCCCATCAAACGAAATAATAAAATTATCAAACTGACCGATCTCCGTCTCTTTTTTCTCCTTCAAATCATACATAAAAAGCGTCGGTTTCTCATCCTTCAACCCTCTCCTTATGTAGTAAACTTTGTCTTGGACATAACCAAGGCGCGTATAATTTGACGGTGTTATCGGCAAACCGACAATTCTGTCTTTAATCCCATCAAGATCAATCACCACATTAACTGGACCTTTCTTCGCCTCTGGCTTTGCTTCCTCCCTTTGTTGTTCTTGCTTTTCCTCGCCCGCTTTAACTTCATCGCTTGTTGGCTTAAACGGCGACTCAACGCTCTTTGAAAGCAAAACAAGATAAACCCTTGCCATATCTTGATAAACATGATTGAACTCGGTTCTGCCGTAAATTGGATTAAAATCCCTGTCCGAGACAAAAATTAAATACTTTCCGTCAGAGCTGAAGATCGGACTGTAAGATGCATACCATCCATCCGTGACTTCGTATGATTCATCTTTTTCAAGTGAATAAAGGTAAATTTTTGAAAGTCCTTCCTCTTCCGGCTTAACATAAGCAATCCATTTCCCGTCAGGTGACCACGCATATTGCCTTATCTCCCAAACTTTTGACTGTGCGACATCTTTTATTTTCTTCGTTTGAATATCAACATAGCGCAATCTCAATTTTCTATCCGACCACATTATTTTCTTCCCGTCTGGTGACCAAGCAAGTTGATATTTGTAAGTATCTTCCCCAGATGTTATTTGAATTGGCTTTCCACTGCCATCTTGAGGGATGATGTAAATTTCGTCTTCCCCTGTCGCATCTGAAATGTAAGCGATATATTTACCATCTGGAGACCAAACCGCATCACGCTCGTGGACCCCGGATGTCGCAGTCAAATTTCTCGTCTGTCCCTCTTTGGCTGGAACTGTGAAGATATCACCACGGGCGACAAACAAAGCCCTCTTTCCGTCAGGTGAAATATCATAATCGGTTATAAAATCGCTAACTTTTATTACTCCACCACGACCATTCAGCATGTCATCTGCAATTATGATTGGAACTTTTTCAACTTTCTCCGTTTTAAGATCAAACTTGTAAATATACCCGGCATATTCAAAGACGATCGCATTTTTCCCAATTGACGGAAACTTAATGTCATAGTCCTTGAAATTCGTCAACTTCCTCGTCTGTTTCGTTTTCAAGTCATAGACATAAAGATTCATCCTTTTATTCTCATCCCTGTCGGAGAGAAAATAAATTTTATCGCCATACCACATCGGGATAATATCTGAAGCGGGGTTATTCGTTATATTTTCGGTCTTTTTCGTTTCAAAGTCATAAATCCAAATGTCATCTGCCATTCCACCTCTGTATCTTTTCCAGGTCCTGAACTCACGAAAGACCCTATTGTAAGCAAGTTTCTTCCCATCTGGGGAGAAAGAGCAAAAGCCACCTCTTGGTAACGGCAATTCTTCAGGGATATCTCCTTCAAGCGAAACCTTGTACAATTTTCCTTGAAAAGCATTCCAACTTCTCATCCTTGAACGGAAAACAATATATTTACCGTCGGGCGTCCAACACATAACGATATTGTTCGGACCCATTCTGTCAGAGACATCGTCACGCTCAAGCGTTGCGGTGTAAGTCAATCTACGGGGAACACCACCTTCGGATGGCATCACATAAACCTCCGTATTTCCATCATATTGGGCTGTGAAGGCGATATATTTACCATCGGGCGAAAAACAAGCGAACATTTCATAACCTTTATGACTTGTCAACTTCCGAGCAATGCCACCATTTGCGGAAACGATATAAAGATCACCCGCATAAGTGAAAACAATCTGTGAATCATAAATTGCAGGGAACCTGAAAAGACGAGCTTCGTTTTGAGCTAAAATTAAAGAGGTGAACATAATGAGGAGGATAAACAAGGAAGGTAAATATCTACGCATAGCAAGACCTTATTTTGTTTTGTGTTTTTTCAATTAAAATGACGATTGCATAAACTATATTGTTCCCTTGAAAATAAAAAAGGGGCGACTAAATGTCGCCCCTGAAATTGAAGCTAAAATCACCTACCAACCATCAGATCAACAACTTCTTTAAATGCCTCAGCTGGAATTTTCGGAATCTGATATTTTCCCTGAGCAATGGATGTTGTCGGCAACTGAATCCCAGGTAAAGACATGACATCAACATAAGGTATATTCGTACCGAACTTTGAATTTATCGCCTTTATAAATTCATTCGCAACTATGCCATGCCCACGCGATGATGGATGAACCCCATCCAGGCTGAAAAGCCCACCAGTTATATAATCTGTTGTAAATTTAAAACCAGCGATTTCAAGCCCATGCGCTTTAACATCATTTAACTTTGAATAAATATCAACCCTGACAACCCTACCCGCACGAGCTGGATTTGCCACAACGGTATCAATTATCGTATTGAACTTTTGAATAGCGCTCCTTGCAACCGCAACCTCACTTGCATCAAGCACATATTCATTTGGAAGTGGTTTCCCGGCGTTAGGCAATTGATTAAACGGTGGAACATTTGGAAGCCCATAACCGGTCGCTATCAAAGAACTTGCAGGGAGCAAGACAAGGTCACCAGGACCAAGTTGCGCTGGTTGT
The DNA here is from genome assembly GCA_028276305.1 of Candidatus Thermokryptus sp. Classification (GTDB taxonomy): domain Bacteria; phylum Bacteroidota; class Ignavibacteria; order Kryptoniales; family Kryptoniaceae; genus Kryptonium. The sequence goes on along the minus strand of JAPYWO010000042.1, from coordinate 1,927 downwards.
CCCCCTTTTATCCCAATGAGTGGAATCGGTCTCCCTTGTTGATCAAGAACTGGCTGACCGGTTGTAGGGTCAACGATAAACCAAGGAATCGTCGTGAAGAAAGGTATCACGGTGACATCGGGGATGTTCGCAACAGCTATTTTCACGGTTGAATTGATTTTAAGAAGGGAATCAATCGCCTGCCTGAAAAGAAGTTGAAAGATGACATCAGGCGTTGGAAGTTTCCCAGTCGGGTCAGTGCCTCTTGTTCCACCACTTGAAGCATAACCGAGGACATCGTTGTTCCCCATCCAAAAGATGACAAATGTCGGATTTAACGCCTTCGCTTGATGAAACATCGTCGGTCCAAATGCCTTGCTCCTTAAAACGATTTGGAAAAATGGATTTTGACGAGCAACTGATTTCGCTGCAAAATCCGTCGTATCAAAAACATCATACAATATAGCACCAGGAACAGCGAGATTGTTAAACGGTGCAGGATGAGTTGAGTTTTTCGGAGCCCCCGTCACCGTTTGCTGTTGAAGTGAAAGAGGTGAAAGTGACCTCAAATATAACCTCGTCCCTATTCCCGGTTCGCTTATCAACGGTTGAACGAAATTTACATTCCCACCGATTGAATTGATCTGTTTAACTATCAAATTTGCGTATGAATACTGTTGCGCACTTTCAAACAATGCACCATCCTGAAAACCAGCTGTCAATGAATTTCCAATCGCAACAATCCTTGAAAAATCAACTTTCCCAAGCGATGGAGGATTTCCAACCTCTGAGAACTCCTCACAAGCATAAAAAACAAATGCAAGTAGAAAAACGAAGATAATCGGCAAAAGACCCAATATTTGACTTTTCTTTCTCATGGCGCAAAACCCTGTTTTAGTTTTGAATTAAAAAAGTTTATACGAAATGTTTATCCCCAAAAGATGAGCACTTGCATTATAAACCCCATCAAATCCAACAACTGTTCCAATGACCTCCCTTTGTTTGAACCTCACAAACATATAAGCAAGATCAACTGTTAAATTACCCATCGTATATCCAGCCCCGAGTGTAAATTCCCATCTGTCAGCATCTGGAAGAGATGGCTCAACATATTTATCATCAATTGGATTTTGATCATAAGCAATTCCACCTCTCAGTGCGAAATTCCCGAGGCGATATTCAAGCCCAGCCCTGTAAATTGACGCATTATGATAATATCTCTCAAGCTTTTGGTCCTTTTGAGCGCTTGTTTCATTTTCAAAATCAATCTCAACAACATCGTAAGTTGACCACCTTGTGAATTGATAACCAAATTCAACTGTGAAGTCCTTCCCTGAAAATCCAACACCAGCCATGACTATATCTGGCATCTTAACGCTTGTCTTTATATTGCCCCCTGGAAGTAGCGGGTCAAGGACAGCTGGCTTTTTAAACTCAGCTGTGCCGGAGTAATTAACTTTAACTTGAGAACGATATGAAAAACCAAGGGACATGAAATCAAACTTCAACAAAGCACCGAGGTTATAACCAACGCCAGTACCGCTTCCTTTCAACTTGACATCAACCTCGGGGTTAAATGTTGTGACTTTTCTCGTCAGAGTGACGGTTGAATAAACATAATCAAATCCGAAACCAAGGGAAAGCTCATCCGAAAACGCATAAGCAATTGTCGGATTGATATAAAATGTTGCGAGGTCCGATTGAACCGTGATTGAACGTCCAACCCAGTCCTCGGGCCATTTTGAGCCAAGCCCGTATGGGTTGAAAACGCCGATCCCAAAAGCAAGCCCGCCTTCCAAGGTGTGCGTCAAGTAAAGATTGCTCGGGTAAAAAACTTGTTTAACCATTTTACTTTCTTGTGTTGTGTTAAGTTGATAAGGACCGCGAAATCTGGCTGAGGGGAAAATAAGCGTTGTCCCAAGTGAAAGATTTGTCCCTTTCAAATAAG
>JAPYWO010000041.1 GCA_028276305.1 Candidatus Thermokryptus sp. | reverse complement strand
CTTAAACAAAAAACTAAAGAAGGCGTATCAATCTTCATGTCAACTCACTCACTTGAAGTCGCGGAGGAACTTTGCGATACAATAGGCATAATTAAAGAGGGGAAATTGATAGCTAAGTTTGATTCAACTGAGATAGAGAATTTCAGGAAAAGAAAGGATGGCTCCTTTGAGGAACTTTTCATTGAGCTAACGAAGTAATTTCATTGGTAAATATACAACCTTTCCATCAACAACCCATCACACTTTAATTTTTATCTAATGTCTGTTGAGAGTTTGAAGCGAACAATGCGGTTGTTTCCTGTATCAGCGATGTAAAGAATTCTATCAAACCAGGCGACGCCTTTTGGATTCGTCAATTTATCATCACCCAGTTTCCCAGGTCCAAATGATTCCTTCAAAAGCTTTCCTCTCACATCAAATTTCATAAGTGAGTCAAGCCCTGCATCAATCACATAGATATTATTCCTTGTGTCAAGCGTTATATCTTCCGGGCTTACGAAGAAATTTTGCGTTGTCATATCAGTTGCATTCGGTTTGAAGTATGCCTCCCAGTTTGGCGGGGTGACTTCACTTCCGGGGTTGAATCTGAACCATTTTACTTTAAAACTTGCTCCAGGGTCGGTCTGTGCAACTATGAAATCAGTTGCTCTCCTTCTGTCCGAAAAAGTCGCAATTGCGCTCATTTGATTTATTGACCTGATTCCACTTCCAGTTGGTTCAAGGTTTGGCGTCAAATCAATGTATTCGGTGGAATAAAGGGAGTCATTTTTGCTGAAATGAAGGATCATATTATCGGGGTCAAATAAACTTTGGTTATCAGGTCCAACGCGACAGACATAGTAGCTATTGTCAATTAGTTCTGCAACGCCGGTGAATCTTCGCTGTGGCTTTTCTTTTTCCCAGTAGATTGTATCAACCCTTGCGATGTTTATGTTATGACCAGCTTCAAATAATCTTATCTTGTAAATTGCTCCAAATCTATATATGCCCTTGATGAGTTCACCGGCGACTATCAAGTTGAATCGTCTATCTTGAGCGATTGCTACGGGGTGAGTTATAAATTTTTCACCAATGTAGTTCCCAGCGAGGTCAAGCATCACGATTCTATCGTTGCCTGTGTCAGCGATGTAAACGAAGCCATCATGACCGATGTAAATATCCTCTGGTTGGTTAAAATTTCTACCGCCCGCGCTTCTCCAGTCATCGCCTTCTTTGACATAAACCGTGTCCGAGATTGATATATTTCTCGGGACATCGCTGAATTGTGATAAGTCAAGTTCTTTTCCACAACCAAGAAAGGCAAGTGCTGGTATCAGCCATAAAAATTTTTTCATCGTCAATTCAATCGGATTTTATTTTCAATTGAGTTTGAATAGTATTGAAAACCTATGTGTATCGCCAAGTCGTGTGAATTTGGCGTAAGCGTAATCAATGTTTATGTTTATAGGACCGGTCTTAACAGCAACACCGGTTCCGAATGTAAAGTTCTGCTCGTCCGCGTTTATTTTGTAACCACCGCGGATGAAAAACGACTCTTTAAATCCATATTCAACCCCAATTCCGAAGTTTTCGGCATTGTCGTTTGGATGATTCAGTTGAATTGCCGTAGTCAGTTTATGCATTTCGTTCATTATCGGTTCAACCGCAAAGCTAAATCTGAACATCGTCGGAGGAGCGAATGATTGAAAGTTTGAGATTTTTTCTCCAGTAAGTAGTGTGACTTCACCTTTTGGTGCAAGATCGGCTCCGAAATTTGAAATTGAAACGCCAAATCTTGATGTTCCAAGCCCAATCCAGTAAAATGTGCCAAGGTCAAAAAGAAGACCGCGCACCTTTAAGACATCAATCGTTTCCTCAATATATTTAAGAGTTATGCCGAAGCTGAATTGATTTGTCATCCTTCTTGCGTAGCTAAGACCGAGGGCGAGGTCAATGTATTTGAAATATTTTCCAGTCCCGTATGGTTGTGTTTCTGTTGTTATCTCCATATCGTCTGTGTAAAGAGCTGTTAAACTTAAACCGATCGCGTCATTTCTTGATAAATGGTAAACGCTACCGACAAAGTCGTGCTTTATATCAACGAACCATTCTGTATGCGATAAAATGATTTGATTTTCTTTAAATTGAACTAATCCCGCTGGGTTCCAGTAAAGTGCGGATGCATCGGTTGCGTTTGCTACATAGGCGTCAGCCATTCCGACGGCTCTTGCACCGACGGAAATTTTCAGAAATTGAGCTGTTGAAATCCCAGCCCTTTGCGAACCAAGGACGGGGAAAAGCTGTGCATAAGTTAATGAGGTCAGAAAAATTAAAAACGCAATTGCTTTAAATGTTTTTTGCATCACTGCTTGATGATTTAATTTTCAAAATCTAATTGACACGCCAAGTTTGATATTTCTTTGTGGCAGATATCTCGCTGGGTTGAACGGAAACGGGTCAACTGGCGCTTGAAGCTCTGGATAAAGCGGATCGTTCCAATCAACAGGCGTCGGGTCGCCATACTCGTATGCGCGTCCAGTTACAGGGTTTATGATTTGCGAGTTTTTATTGTCAAAAAGGTTGGTGATTTCAAGTAGCAAAGTGAATTCAAGCCCGCCGAATTTTATGTATTTTTCAAATGAGAAATCAACCCAAAACCATGGTTTCCCCACTTTACTGTATCTATTTCTAAGGTCGGGGACATAAACTGGTTTTCCGTTTGGAAGCGTATCACCCGTTGCGTAATATGGTGTATATCTTCTGCCAGATTGATAGAAAACCCTCAAATACATATTGAAGTTGTCAAGTTTCCCTTTTCCTAAACCGAAAATTCCCTTTCCTCTTTCTGCGAAGAAATTTAAAATTGCTGAAGCTTGAATCGGTCTATCCCAGACGAGATATGTTTCTTTGATGTTTTCGTATATTTCACCTCTTATCGCGAGGACTCCCTCATCAGGAGAAGAGCTTTTTCCAGTTGTGATTGAGTATGAACCGCTTAAAGTAGCTCTGAACCAGCGACCGATTCTCTTTTTATATTCAATTTCAATGCCTCTGCTTCTTGCATAGTCAAGATTTACATAAGTGATATAATTTCGCCCGAGTTGTCCGGCAACTGTTATCCTTGCCTGTCTTGTTGTGACATAGTCAAATATGTCTTTATAATATGCGGTAATCGTCAAGACATCGTTTTCGCTTAATTGATTGCGCAAGCCAAGTTCATAAGCAACTGTTGTCTCAGGGTTGAGATTTGGGTTGCCAAATTTTTGAAATGTTGATTTAGCAGTGACGGGGTTAAGTTTCGCATAGACGAATTGAGGTCTGGGTCTTTTTGAGAAATGTCCATAAGAGAAGAAAAGCGTTTGATTGTCCGAAATTGGATGTGAAATTCCAAGGCGTGGGCTTAGGCGTCCTTTCCACCTTCGTCCGAAGAAATTGTATGTCTCACGGAAATATCTTTCACGAGCTTCATCTGAAATCGTTATAACTTCCGGATTTCTTACAGCGTCATCAACGAATTTCCCCGGAAACCAATAATCAAACCTCAAACCGAAGTTTAAAATCATACCGCTGAAAGTTATATTGTCCTGAGCATAGAAAGCACCGAAAGCGGGGCTTACTTCATACATATCGTTGTTAAATCCCATAGGCGGAACCCACGGCTGGTAAATGTCAACGAATCTCAACCTTTGGAAGGTCATTTCAAAGCCGGTCTTGAACTTGTTCTTTTCACTGAAGAAGTGCGTTAAGTCGCCTTTGATTGTGTATTCAACCGCTGAATGGTCGTGCCAGGTGAATGGGTTTCCTGTATCGTAGAAGCCATCGCCCGGGATTAATCGTATTGTGTCGCTTTCCGTGTTGTAATAATAGGGCGGGAGTTGGGGGACATCGCGTGGTTCCTTATACTTTCGCCAGTCAAGTCCGTTTGCGTCACTTCTCAACCTTGTAAAGTATCGGCTAAAGTTTAACTCGTAAAATGTCTTCTCGCTCAATGTGTGGGTTATACCGATTTGATGATTTAAATTTACATGTGAATAAACATTTGCGTTTTGCAGTATATTTTGAAATTCATATTGATAGCCAGGACCTGGCTCAACATATTCAAGCGTGATTTGAAGTGACCTTGAATTTTGATTGACGCTTGCGGATAAACTGAATGTATAATTTAATTTGAAAGTCGTTGATGGTTTCCATGTTAATTTAAACATCCCCATGTAAGTGTTTTCGGCGCGCGGAGTTAACCTTGGAGTGTAATCCTTGCCGAGCATTTCAGCAAGTAGTGAAGAGTAAAGCTTTCCCGGTCTTTTTCCAGTTCTTCCGTAAGTATAGCCGTCGGAATATCCGATGTTTCCATTCAAAAGAAATGTCAAACTTCCCATAAAAGGTAGAATTTCTCTGATTTGGATCGGACCACTTAAGTTGAACTCAAATATATCTGTGTTGAAGTTTGTAGGTGAGTTGTTATTTAAACCGAAATGGTCAAATTTATATGAAAACTTACCTTGGAATTTTTCACTGCCTTCTTTGGTCTTCACTCTAATTACGCCTGATGTCGCCTGTCCATATTCTGCGTTAAATCCGCCTGTTATAACTTCAATTTCTTCAATTACATCAGGACTGAGTTGAAGTCCAAAACCAGTTCCAGCGAGCGGGTCCTGAACCGATACACCGTCAACAAGATAGGAACTTTCATAACTTCTTCCGCCTCGTATGTGCACGCCTTCGTCACTATACACAACGCCAACTTGAAGGGTGACTATATCTTTGACATTTTGAACTGGCGCGATTTGAATATCTTCAGCTGTCAATGTCCTTCTTGATTGTGTTTCCTCTATGTTGAAAAGAGGTCTCTCGCCAATTACAACTACCTCCTGTTCAAGTGTTAAGACCGTCTCTTCCATTTTTATCGTTTTTAAGTCGGTTACTTCGCCAGGTTTGACTTTTACGCCGGTTATTGTGACTTTTTTATAGCCAATTATTGAGATTTCAATTGTGTAAGTTCCGGGGTTTACATTTTTAATTTCAAATTTTCCATCAAAGTCGCTTGCTGCTCCATAATATGTTCCCTTGACGAGGACATTTACAGCTGGTAAACCTTCACCTGTCTTCGCATCAACAATTCTCCCGATTATCTTGCCTTTGTCCTGTTGTGTTAGAATTTGGGATTGAACGAAAATTAAAATCAGGAAAATTTTAAGCCACTTCATTTTATCACCACCTCTTTAAATTAGTTATAGAAAGCGCGCCGAAATTTCTGAAGACATTCTCAATGAAAACAGAGGCATTTTTTGCCCCGTTAAATCTGTAAATCGGGAAACCAACGAGAACGAAATTACCTTCGTTTGATTCCGCTCCAATTGTAAATGTTAAGTTGTTCCATTGCGTTCTGGGCTCAACCCAATAAATTGGTTTTGCGTTAACCGAGGGATAAAGCGCTCTCAAATAGGCGACGATTTTCCCGCCGTCAATTGGATTATCCGATGGGCTATCACGAACAAGCAACGGATAGTTTGAGCGTTTCGTCGTATCTTGTGGGTTATAATTTAAAATCCTCGTCCCTGACGGAACGAAGCCGGTTAAAGGAACGGAACTTACGCTATCAACTACGCCTGAAAGGTCGCTTAAAGCTTTTCCGACATCAAATCCCGGTGAAGTGCTTTGTGGAAGTATGAACGAGAAAAGGACCTTTCCACCCTTCGTCTTAAAACGAGGTAGAGATATAGCTGCGATGTCAAAGTTTGTCTCATCACTTGCAACCCAGAGGATAAAGTTATAAAATCTCATAAGTGTTTCGGTGAAATCAACCCTTGGAAATGGTGGGACGAGAATTCCGCGTCTTGGATATCTTGCTCCAACCCTTAAATCCCAAACATCAGGTTTTATCCCGAGCGAATCAAAGACGGATTTATAAAAAGATATTGAGTTATCAGCAATTCCGTAATCAGCGACGATCAATAAATTTGATTTCGGTTTTTTTACGAACCAAGTTTTTCCCACGGCTGGCATTCTTATGGTTTGGCTGAATGAACCGGCTATATCGCGCGCTTTGAGATAAAAGACATTGTTTCCGTCAAGTCGCATTTTTAATTTCCCCTGGACCGGGGTCCTTCCCAATGTTTGAGTTGAACTTGGATAAACAGAGGCGTCAACAACTGTGTCATCAATTGCATCTGCGACGATTGTTAAGAATCTAAATTGACTCGGAACAATTACCCAGTTTGTCGTATCATTTAAAGCGACCCAAAAATCTGAGATAGTGTTATCGCCGTCAATATCGGATGCAATCCATTGAAATGATACAATTGGAAAGGTAGTATCAGGGACATCAAGTCGTGTCCCGGTGAATTCACCAGTCATTGCAAATTCAACCGTTGGTGGGGTGTTCTTTATCGGAAATTTGAGCGTTGCTGGCGTTTCGTCATAACAATCATCGGGGGAAAGATTGAATCGCTCGCCTGTATCCCAATATCCATTATTGTTTTTATCAACGAAATCAATCTTTTGTCCCTCTTCAAGGTTCATTCGCAAGGTGTTATCAACAGCGAAAATCCAGAAATCATAGCTTGTGTCCTGTCCGAGAATTGTGAGTTTGAAAACGCTGTCGTTTTTGTAAGTCCAGAACCAATTTTTCTTGTCAAAGCTGAACACGAACCCCTTTACCCAACCATCGGGGTCAACCCCCCACCAGTGAAGATGTAAGTTACTGGTTGATTGGTTAAGTGCTGAGTCAGGGAAAATTGAGATGTAAGTTTCGGGTCTTGCATTCGGCAATGGTTCGTTTGGTCTCTGCTTGCAACTTGTCAAAATCAAGGGAAACAAAATCAGTAAAATAAACCAGTGTTGATTCTTGTTTAATCTTCGGTTATTTTGTTTCATCTTCTTCACCAACATTTTTATTCCGGTGTTCTGAGTCAATTTTCAAGTTCAACTACAATGCCCTCCTCAAGTGCTTTTTGAATGAACGGGTTTTCATCTTTTATCATCTTTTCAAATTCATCAGGTGTGTAAACAAGACAATCAACAGCCATCGGTAAATCAATAAATTCAATTGCTTTCCCAATTCTATCAATGAACTTTAAATTCGTTTCAGCGACGACTATTATATCCAAATCGCTGAATTCATCCGCTTCCCCCTTCGCATACGAACCGAACAAAATCACCTTTTTCGGCTTCATCGGCTTCAACCTCTCAACGACAAGCGTAAGTAATTCTTCAGCGCTTTTTATCGCCATAATCACTTCAAAAGCATCATCTTTTTAACATCAACAAACTTGCCTGCTCTTAAGACATAGAAATAAACACCGCTTGAAAGCTCCTTGCTTTCAAATCTAACTCTGTATGAGCCAGCTTCTTGGACAGCGTCAACAAGAGTGGCAACTTCTCTTCCAAGGACATCAAAGACCTTCAAACTTACATGCGTCCTTTCGGGCAATTTGTACTCAATGTAAGTTGATGGATTGAACGGGTTCGGGTAATTTTGCATAAGTTCAAATTTTTCAGGAACGCTCGGGTTGTAAGAGATTACGACTTTGGTTATTGTCCCAAAATCATCGTCCTGTCTTGGCTCAAGTTTATAGTTGCTAAACGAAAAGTAAAATATACCTCTCAAATGGCTTATCCTGTTTCCAACTTGCAATAATCTAAATCCAAGTGCTGTATCCGCTGGATAAACGCTATATGTATAGGCGCCATCGTCATTTACCCTGCAAGGTCCAGTTCCATCATCAACTACAAACTCGCGGAATGAACCGCCGTTTCTATCTGGGTCAATATCTGTGACTTCTACATCTCTGAATTCAATCAACATACTTTCCCATTTTTCAGCGCTTTCGTCTCCGTTTGGTTTATTTCCAACATCGCCAGTTTTTAAAACGACAGGTTGATAAATCGGTCTATTGCTTGCAATTATTTTCAAGCTATCAACGACGATTTCAGTCACATTATTTCTTTCGCGAACTATCCCCGTAACCTCAACGCTATCACCTCGTTTCGCAGCATAGGATTTTGACCCGTATAGACGAATTCCACTCCATGCGCTCGTGTCATCTTGTATGTAAACTCTCAGCTGGTCTTTTGACCCAGGGTTTAAAAGCATAGATGATTCATTTGGAAAATCAGTCGTATCTGCAGTGACAATGCCACGAACTGTGACTTTTAAATCCCAGAAACCGGTATTTCCATTGCTCAAAATTGTATATTGCAAGTCCCTTATTCTTAACTCGCCATCTTTGACGAAGTAAAAGTAAGCGTTTGATGTATCACCGG
>JAPYWO010000040.1 GCA_028276305.1 Candidatus Thermokryptus sp. | reverse complement strand
TCCTCGGTAAGTAACGCCGACCCAACTCTGAATTTTGAATATGGCGCATGGGCTTTCTTTTGAACTTCTTTGGCTAGTTTGATCAACTCTTCATTTGTCATCAAATTTTTCTGTTTAATTTTGAATGCAAGTAAAAATATATTCAAACTGGTGGATAAAAGCAACGAAAAGGAACTCAAACCAAACTCATTTCTTGATTTGTTATGTGCATTGTGCTTATATTTGATTCGTAGTTAAAAAAATTCCAGTGAGCCAGATGTCAAAAAAGTTGTGGATGGTTGTTTTCTTTTTGGCTGGTTTAGTTTCGGCGCAAGTCCTTCAGCGTGAGTACAAGGACTTTAAGTTCGCTTACTCTCTTTTTGAAGACGGGATGTATCAACTTGCTTTTTCAGAGTTTCAAAAGTTCATAAAGAATTACCCCGAAAGCAAATTTGTAGAAGAAGCACATTTTTTCAGCGCTGAGTCAATGTTTAAACTTGGCGATTATGATTCCGCTTTGAAAATTTATATGAGTTTTCTGGTTGAATTCCCAACAACAAGGTTTAAAGATAGGGTAAATTTCCGAATCGGGGAGATATATCTCAAAAAGGGAAATCAAAACATAGCCATTGAAAAATTCAAAAACGCAATTGAAACATCAAGCGATAAACTTTTAATCTCACACTCAGCATACTACCTTGGGGAAATTTACTTTGAGCGTCGTGATTTTAACAATGCTTTGAGATACTATAAACTCTCTTTTGAGACCGATACGAGTTCTGATGTCGCTCCGTTTTCTTTGTTTTCAATCGCCCTTATCTATCAACAACAAGGAAGGTTTAAGGAAGCAGTGGAGCATTATAAAAATTTGATTGGAAAATTCGGCAAGTTGAAGCTCAAGGTCATAAATGATGCGAAGTTGAATTTGGTTGACTGTTTCTATAGAACAGGCGATTATTATGAACTTGTTAATTTTGCACGGGCAATTTTAAGTGAGGGATTTGAAGATGAAAAAATTTTATTTGCGCTCGCTGAGGGCTATTATTCCATTGGTCTTCTTGACTCGGCAAAATTTTATTACGATAAATATCTTGAGAGATTTCCCAAGGGGAATTACTTGAAGCATTCGCTTTATTCAATTGGTTGGATTTATATCAAAAAGAATGATTATCCGTCCGCCATTCAAATTTTTGATTCCCTTTCAAAAGGCGATGATGAAATTGCGAAAAGTTCTTTTTTACTCCTCGCTGAAGTTAAAAAAACAAGCGGTGATACAGCTGGGGCTATTTCAACCTATAAAAATTTTCTCGCAAAGTATCAGGATTATTCAAACTATTATGTGAGGGCAAATTACGAACTTGGTTTGATTTATTTCGCAAAGGGGGATTACGACAGTGCGATTGTTTTTCTTGAAAAAATTCACATTGATGATACAAGTGCGGTTAAAGTAAAAGCACTTGAACTTCTCGCTCAATCTTATTTGAGGCGGGGTGACTATTTAAGAGGTGCTTCAACTTTCAGTATGCTCAGGACAGAATTGAACATTTTAAACTCAGATAATCTTTTCAGCGAAGGCGTCGCTTGGATGCAAGGCGGGAAATATGATGAAGCGATAAAAGTTTTTAATGAGTTTTTGTCAAAGTTTCAAAACGACAAGAATTCACACTGGGCTATTTTCTATCTTGGGGAGTTGCATTATAAAATTGGCGATTATAAAAACGCCAGGGGATATTATCTTGAGCTTTTAAATCGCTTCCCAAACAGTCCAAACATTGAAGGTGCAATTTATTCAATCGCTTGGACATATTTCAAAGAAGGGAATTACAGTGAATCAGCGAAACAGTTTGAGAAATTTCTTAGTAAGTATCCGACGGGTAAAAGAGCACTTGATGCTCGTCTTCGTCTTGCGGATTCATACTTTATGATGAAAAATTATAAAAGTGCTGAAGCAAACTATCTTTCATTTGTTCGTCTTTTTGAAAACCAAGATGGTGCCGATTACGCTTACTTTCAGCTTTCGCAGATTTACCTTCGCCAGCGTCAACTTATGCGATCAATTGAAATGTTGAATTTACTTCTGAAAAAATTCCCTAATTCAACGCTTGCTCCAACGGCGAAGTATCAAATCGGCTGGATTTATTTTCAGGATAAAAATTATTCCCCAGCAATTAATCACTTCCGCGAAGTGGTGGAGAAATATCCACAAAGTGAAGTTGCCCCAAAAGCGTTGTATGGCATAGGCGACGCATACTACAATATGGGGAAATATGAACTTGCCATAAGCGCATACCTTGAGGTCATTGAGAAATACCCAGAATCAAAGTACGCTGTTGACGCCATTACCGGGATTCAGTATTCACTTTCAGCGCAAGGCAAGAATCCGAACCTTGTTGATGAATTCATAGTTAAAAGCAAAAACCCCGATTTTTCGCAATTGGCTTTGATAAAAAAAGCGGAATTTCAGGTCTCGCAAGGTAATTATGAAAATGCGATAAATATCTACAAGAAATTTGTAGCGAGTTATCCCGAAAGTAAATTTTTGCCCGATGTAATTTACAAAATTGGAGAGACATACGAACTTTGGGGAAAAAGCGTTGATGCGGTTGAAGTTTATAAAAATTTGATCGCAACTTTCCCGTTAAATCACAACTCACAGCGTGCCCTCGTTCGGCTTGCGCGGATAAAATTTAAAAGTCGTGAGTACAACGAAACGCTTGAATATCTCGCAAAGGTTCAAACTAGCGTGAAGTTTTATGATGAAGTTTTATATTTGACCGGTTTGACTTATCTCTCACTTAAAGATACATCCAACGCCACAAGAAAATTGCTGACTTTGATGAATGAGTTTTCAAATTCGGATTACGCTGATAGAGCAAGGGTTAAAATTGCGGAAATTTTAATAAACCAGGGCAAATTTAACGATGCGATTGAGCTTGTTAAACCGATCGCGATGAACAGACCAGTTGATGAAGTTTCCGCCGAGGCGCAATATATTTACGCTGAAGCGCTTTTCAAACTCGGCGAGATTGACGAAGCGCTTCTTCAATTGCTTCGTGTGAAGTATCTTTACAGCAATTTTGAGGAGATTTTACCGAGGGCTTATGTCCGCCTTTCGGAATGTTACGAAATTAAAGGTGAGATTGAAAAAGCCATTCAATTTCTAAACGATGCTTTAAAGATGAACCTTACGGATGAAATGAGAAAGGGTGTTCTTGAAAAAATTGAAAAATTAAAAACAAAAATAACTGGCTGAGCGATGAAAAAGACATTCCTTTTTTATACAGGGCTTATCCTCGCAGTTGTAGTTTCCCTTGTTATAGCAGTTAATTTAAAAAAGGGTGAGATGGACGCCAATGGACAAACGAAACGTTTCGGTCGCAATCTTCAGGTTCTCACTAATGTTCAGACGAAAGAGCAACTCACAAAAATTATGGAAGATATAGCTAACTCGCTCGGTGTTAAGTGCAATTATTGCCATGATGTTAATAACTATGCAAGCGACGAGAAGGAGACGAAGCGAAAGGCAAGAGTTATGCTCAAGATGGTCCTTACAATAAATCGCGAATTCATAAATTGGGACGGGGCAGAGATTGTTGATTGTTATACCTGTCACCGGGGTCAAACGAAACCTCAGGCGAAATCAGCTTCAAAATAAAGGCATTTAAGAGATGTTCCTTCTTCTCAAAATTTTACTTGTTTTCACCATTAGCGGTTGGATTACAGCGCAGGAGTTAAAACCCAATGTTGAATTTAAACCTGACACGACAAAATTTATCAAAGGAAAAGATGAATTTATTTTGCCTGAATTTATCATAACCGGGCGAGAAACGGTTGAAGTTTCAGTTGGTGAAAGAGTTGAAAATGGCGTTGTCAGTTTGCCGATGTTAAGTTTGAGAAACTATGATCTCGCTGAAACAGGCAAACCGCATTATGAATTAATTTCTGATAGTAAAAGATCAAACTTTCAAACAAGTGAGTCCCGAGTCCCGACGGCGAAGTTCAAAGTTGGACTCGGGCGTTATCTTACTACATATTTTGATGGGATGATTCAGGGAAATTTATTGAAGGGGGTTTATTTGAGTTCCTCATTTAAGCATAGAGCGAGTGAAGGATTCATTGATAACGCTGATTTCGTGAAGAATAATTTCTCTGTTGAGTCGGGGATGCGCTTGCCAAAAATAAATGAGAAAATTTTTTACTGGCTTGACAATGCAAAGTTAAACGCCATGTTTGATTATTTCACCGATAGCTATGGCTTCTACGGTTCGGTTGTTCCATCGTTTCGCAGAAATATAAATAACTTAGAGATTGGAGTTTCGCTTGAGTCACCATTTAGAAGTCAATTTGGCTATCGCTTTAATTTTAAATATAATCTTTTCGCTCTGCTTGATACTTTCTCAAATTATGGAGATACAAGTTTTGATGGGAAGGAGAAACGACTTGACTTTGATTTCAGTTTTGGGCAGAGAGTGGATTTTTTGAACCTTAAATTTGACTTGAGATATACTTCGCTCGTTGAGAGGTACTTTAGCGGTGGGATTCTTGCAGGAAATATCTTTGAATTTTTTGACCTTGGGAAAGCATATTGGTTTGATGCTGGAATTAAGCTTTTCTCCTTTGAAAATTATCCCAAAGAGAAAAATTTCAGGGTTTATCCGAATCTTTCGTTTTGGTATCGTTTTAGTTCGCTTGCCAAAATTTACGCTCTATTTTCACCCGAGGTTATAAATTTGACCGTCGCTGATCTTGTCATAGAGAATAAGTATTTGACGCAAAATCTCAAAGTTGTTCGTCCAGAAAACTATTTCAATTTTATCTTCGGTGTAAATTACGGGAAAGGAGGGTTCGGTCTTGATTTCAGTTTAAATTTCAGGGCTTTCAAAAACTTCCCGATTTATGTTGAAGATAAGCAAGGTTTTTATTTGGTTGAATTTGAAAAAGTGCAATTCACTGAATTAAAACTTTCTGGCATTTTCAATTATCGTAGAAATGAATTTACATTTAAAGGCGTTTTCCGTTCCTCATATAATGCGAAAAGCAAAAAGCCAGTGCCTTATTTTCCATCGTTTTCATCAGAGGTTGGGTATAGGTATGTTTTCCCCTTTGGACTTGCAATTGTTACAGAAATTAGTTTAATTAGTAATAGAGTCGTTGATTTTGATGGGAATGAGATCGGTGGATATGTGCTTTCAAGTTTAGGCGTTGAATATGTTGTTTTCAAGAATTTTAAAGTTTTTGCTTGGTTTGACAATCTACTTTCGCGAAGATATTACATTTGGAAAGATTACCTTGAACCAAATTTGATTTTCTTGGGCGGGATTGAGTACAAATTTTAAGGAGGAGGTCCCGTGAACAAAAGCGATTTAGTAAATTCGCTGTCAAAAGATTTGAAATGGAGCAAGGCGAAAACAGAAAGGGTTCTTGATGCTTTTTTTGGTTTGGTTTCGGAACATATCTTGAAGAAGAAGAAATTAAATCTGTCTAAGTTTGGCGTTTTCACCGTAAAGCACAGAGCAAGTAGAAGTGGAAGAAATCCAAAAACGGGTGAGGGGTTGATTTTACCGCCAAAGGATTATGTTCATTTCAAACCGAGCAAGTCATTGATAGATTCAATTAACAGGTAAACTTTCAATGCGCAAGGATGAATTTTTAAAATTATTGGCTAAGCAGGCAGAGATTTCGTACGAGGAAGCTGTTTTATTTTATGAGAAATTACTTGACAGGTTTGCAAAAGCGTTAAAATCGGGGCAAGCGATAAAAATTAGTGGGTTCGGTGAGTTTAAAAGAAAGCTTAATAAGGCAAGGAAGATCGTTGACCCGAAGACGGGGATGGAGAAAAATATACCGGCGAAATTTGTCGTTAAATTTTCACCGGCGAAAATCTTGGCTGAAAAGGTTAACATAAAGTATAAAACTTTGAGACCTGTTGTCACGAGATTGAATTCTCCTGTAACGGAGACAAAAAGTGAGAATGAATTTAACTTAACATTTTTTGAGGCGGGAGAAAAACAACCCATAGTTATGGGATTTGTTGATGAAGCTTTATTAGCGCAAGAATCTTCCCCAACGGAACAGAAGAAACCGATTGAGGTTTTTGAAGTTGAGAGGTCAATAACAGAAAGAAATTTATCTGCTATGTCGGAGGATTATTTCGTTCTCCCGGATGTTAGCTTAGGTGAGGAAATTGATTCAAAGGTTGATGTTGAAGTTCCGGTTTTTGAAGTTTTTGAAGCGGAAAGAAAACCTGAAGATGAATTTTTGAAATTTGAGTTTCCATCGCTTTCGGATATAAATGAGTTAAAAATTAACTTTGAGGAGGTAGAGATGCCTGAATTTAATTTGAGCGAGGAACCTCAGGAGAAAAGAACTGAAGGTGTAAAGAAACTTTTTGATGATACACAACAAAAGAAGGAGGAAAAGGAAATGTCGTTTAATTATGAAGAGGAAAGCCGAAGAGGAGCTGGGCATTGGATTTTGATTTTTGTCATTTTTTTGATCTTTGTCGGTGGGGTTGTTTTTCTTTTGAATCAGTATGGATATATTCACCTCTGGGGTGAAAAGAAGAAAGTGAGCAAAGTTGAGTTTAAAGAACCGGAGGAAGTTGTGGTTACAACTCCAAGTTTGCCAAAGGTTGAAGGGAAAACGAGTGTTGACACATTTGAGGTGAAAAGACCCGAACTTGTTTCAAAGCCGAAAGCCCCTGAGATAGTTAAGCCAAGCGTTGGCAAGAATTATGTGATTCAGGTTGCATCATTTCAGGATAGAAAACTCGCTGAAACATTTGCAAGCAATTTGCGAAAGAAAGGATATAATGCTTTTGTTGAGAAAGCGTTTGTTGAATGGAAAGGCGGAAATTGGTACCGTGTCCGGGTTGGATTTTTTGATTCAATTGAGCAAGCGAAGAAGACAGCTGAAAAGTTGAAAAGAACTGAAAAAGTTGAAAAAGTTTGGGTAAGCGAGGCACCGAGAACCGTTACTAAATAAAAAACAAGCCCCTCTTCCGGGGCTTGTCTTTCTTAATCGTAGTATTCAAGCCCAAGGTGAGTTATTAATTCCTCTCCCATCAAATGTCTCAAGCGGTTTTTAAGCTTCATCAGTTGTATGAAAAGATCGTGTTCTGGGTAAATAGTAGGAGCGTGCATGGGGCTTTTGAAGTAAAAAGATAACCATTCTTGTATCCCGTGCATTCCGCTTCTTTGCGCTAAATCAAGGAACAAGGCAAGGTCAAGAACTATCGGAGCAGCTAAAATTGAATCTCTGCACAGGAAATTTATCTTTATTTGCATTGGATAACCAAGCCAGCCGAAAATATCAATGTTGTCCCATGCTTCTTTTTCATCCCCACGAGGTGGATAAAAATTAATCCTGACTTTGTGATAATAATTTCCGTAAAGATCGGGATAAAGCTCGGGTTGAAGTATGTATTCAAGTACACCAAGTTTGCTAACTTCTTTTGTCTTGAAGGATTCCGGGTCATCAAGAACTTCCCCATCTCTATTTCCAAGGATATTTACAGAGAACCATCCGGTAAGACCAAGCATTCTCGCTTTTAACATCGGGGCTATCACGGTTTTGACAAGCGTTTGTCCTGTCTTAAAGTCCTTCCCTGCGATTGGGACATTCATTTCCTTTGCAAATTGAATCAACGCCGGAATATCAACCGATAAATTTGGTGCGCCATTTGCATATGGAACACCTTCGGCAATAGCAGCATAGGCATAAATCATGCTTGGGGAAATTGCGTCGTCGTTTTTCTTCATCGCCTCTTCAAATTTTTCAAGCGATTGATGAACATCTGTTGGCTCCATATAAATTTCTGTGCTACCACACCAAATCATCACAAGACGGTCACAATTATTTCGCTCCTTGAAGTTTCTTATATCCTCCCTTAACATTTGAGCGAGTTCAAATTTATCCTTTGCCCTCTTAACATTTGGTCCGTCAAGTTTTTTGACATATTTTCTGTCAAATACAGCTTTCATCGGTTTTATTTGTTCAAGTTCATCTCTCACAAGATCAAGATGTTCCTTTCTTAAAACGCCTGCTTTTAGCGCTGATTCATAAGCGTTATCTTCAAAAATATCCCATCCTCCAAAGACGAGGTCGTTTAAATCTGCAAGTGGTACAAATTCCTTGATTTTCGGAAATCTTCTCTCAGTTCTTTTCCCGAGCCGTATCGTTCCCATTTGTGTTAATGATCCAATTGGAAGAGCAAGTCCTTTTCTGACAAGAAGGGTTCCAGCGATAAATGTCGTCGCTACAG
>JAPYWO010000039.1 GCA_028276305.1 Candidatus Thermokryptus sp. | reverse complement strand
GCGAACATACCAAATGTTGAAGCTGTTGCCATTGTGAAATGGAAATGCGCTACTACAAAATATGTATCGTGCAATTGTATATCAACAGGAGCTGTCCCTAAAAATGCTCCAGTGAGCGCCCCGGGTATAAACAAACCGAGAAATCCAATTGCGAAGAGCATCCCGGGCGTAAATCTTAAATTCCCACGCCAGAGGGTGACAAGGTAATTAAAAATCAAAATTGCTGTCGGGAACGATATTGCAAGCGTCGTGACGACGAAAATCTCTCCAAGAATTGGATTCATACCGCTGACGAACATATGATGTCCCCAGACAATCATGCTCAAAGCGCCAATTCCTATAACTGCGCCAACACAAACTTTATAAGCAAAAAGTGGTTTCCGTGAATTGGTTGCAAGAATCTCACCAACAAGTGTCACCGCTGGCAACAAAACAATATAAACCTCGGGATGTCCCAAAAACCAGAAGAGATGTTGCCACAAAATTGGATTTCCTCCCTCGTGTGGAACTGGTTGATTTGCCAATACAAGCCCGCTTGGGACAAAAAAGCTTGTCCCGAATTCACGATCAAAAATTAACATCACTGCACCAGCAAGCAAAACAGGGAAAGAAAGCAGACCGAGAATCGCCGTTACAAACATACCCCAAACCGTTATCGGCAACCTGAACATTGACATCCCCTTAGTTCTGAAGTTCAAAGTAGTGGTGATGTAATTTAAAGCCCCAAGAAGCGAAGAAACAATAAACAAAGCCATGCTCACAAGCCAAAGCGTCGCCCCGAGGTCAGCCCCAGGGATTGAATTTTTCAAAGCGCTCAACGGCGGATAAAATGTCCAACCAACGCCAGCTGGACCAGTTTGAACGAAAAACGAAATCAACATCACAACAGAAGCAGCGAAAAACACCCAATAGGAAAGCATATTCAAAACGGGAAACGCCATATCCCTTGCGCCGATTTGCAAAGGTATCAGATAATTTGAAAATGTTCCACTTAGCCCAGCCGTCAAAAGGAAAAACACCATTATCGTTCCGTGCATCGTTATTAAAGCGACATAAAATTCCGGCTTTAAAATTCCACCCTCAGCCCATTTCCCGAGAAATTTTTCAAGTATCGGTATCGGCTGATTCGGATACGCAAGCTGTAATCTCATCAGCCAGGACAAAAACATACCAATGAAACCCCATATAACGCCTGTTATTAAGTATTGTTTTGCTATCGTCTTGTGATCGGTGCTGAAAATATACTTTCGGATAAAACTTTCCTTATGCGCTTCAACCTCAACATGAGAATGTTGCGCCATTTTCAATCCTCCATTTTTGAATTTTAATAGTATAAATCAACCGCCGGTGTTTGCTGACTTAACCATTCCTTTACCTCCTCCTCAGGGGCAACGATAACTGGCAACTTCATCCTATAATGACCAAGCCCGCAAAGTTCAGCGCACGCAAGTTCATATTCACCAGCTTTTTTAGGCACAAACCACGCCCTCGTCGTCATCCCAGGGACAGCATCTTGTTTAATTCTAAAGTTCGGCAAAAACGGACTGTGAAGCACATCCTTTGACCTAATCAACATCACAACCGGTTTATTCAAAGGCAAATACATTATCCCTTGCCCAGCAGGAAAAACAATATCATCCTTCGCATTCTCATCGCTTATGTCAATACCAAGCGGATTATCAGGGGAGATCAATTTCGGATCAGTTTTACCAAACTTTCCATCAGGTCCTGGATATCTCAAATTCCAAGCGAATTGTTCACCGGTTATTTCAACAAGAAATGCATCTTTTGGAACTTCACCGTGAAGTTTGCCCCAAAGCGAAGCCCCTCCGAGAAATTCAGCGCTAACCTCAAGAATCACAACTACAAGCGTCCCGGGAATGATTGACCACAGAATTTCTTTCCTTGTGTTTCCGGGAAGATAAAATGCCTTTCTTTCCGAAGACCCAGCATATTTAAACACGAAAAATGAGAGAGCGAACTCACTTAAGATAAAAAGAATACCCGATATTACAAGTATCGTTATAAAAATTCTGTCAATCACAGCGCCATGTTCACTTGCAAGTTCAGGCAACCACCAACCATTCCTTATCACAACCCAGAGCGAAACGATTATCCCGACCGCAAAGAAAAAAATCAATACTCCCCCGTGAAATTTACTCTGCTTTTCACTCATTTTTTAACTCCAAATTATTTTTTCCTTTCAAAAGTGAATTCAATTTGCTTCGTCTCCCCGGGCTTAACTGTAACTGTTTGCGTCAATGTCCCAAATTTTTCGTGCCATGCCTCAATCGTGTATGTCCCAGGGGGAAGATTTTTAATCTCAAATTCGCCTTTGTCGTTTGAAACACTGAAGAACGGATGATCAAGAACACCAGCATATGCAGACATCCACGGATGGACATCACATTTAAATGGAACCATTATCTCAGGCGTATCAAATGTGTGATAACTTTTCATCCCCTTAACCGGTTGACCGATGTTAAATGGCTTGTTTTTCTTCGGCGTTGCGTGGATATTGTGAAGCAATGGATCGCTATTTCTAATCTCAAGCTTTTGCCCAACCATTATCCCGAAAACATGCGGTTGATACCAGCAACCTTGTTGGTCAATAACAACTGGCTCGCTTGGCGGGTTATACTTTCCTTTTACGCCTTCCTTAACATAAACGAAAACCCATTTCAATGTTCCATTTGGATTAACAACAACATCCTCAGCGGTCACAGATTTGCCCCCATGTATTGCATCACACTGCCTATCGGCTTTCATGCTTATCAACCTCGGCTTTGGCGCTTCCCCGACGAACTTCACAACCCCTTTTACAGTGGCATTTTGAGAGAAACTAAAGGTGGTAAATAAAATTGCCAAACCAAACGAAATTAATTTCTTCATTTTTCAACCTGAATTTTATTTTTAAATTAGGATAAATTTCGTCTTAATTTAATACACGAAAAAATAAAAGTCAAATTTTCCAACTTAACAATGATGAATGAAATCAGCTGACAAATTCAGACATGGCTTTTTCTAAATCACTTATCCCCTCTTCTATATCTTCAAGCTGTGACATTGCCAATTCTGGGAAGCGAGTTATTTCAATCGTCCTTAAAATTATTTTTCCGCTTGAATTTCTATATTCACCCCACCAAACGCCCGGGAATTTCGTCTCTTGCCACACGGTTAAACCCTCGCTTTCGTAAATTATTTTGACACTGCCATGAGCAAGGAACTCATCAAGAAACTTCGCTTCATCATACGACAGGGGGAAATTACTCAAATTTATCGTTCTTGTCTTCCCTTCGTTCTTAAGTTCAACAAGGGCGTGTTTTATCTCGTTAATGATAAAAATTGCATTTGTCAAGTTAGCTTGCACTTTCTCTCCACTTTTTTATTTGCTCTTTAACTTCATCCACAACCTTATCAATAGCTTCGCTTACCTCTTGGCTCATTGTATCACCCCAATGATTTGTCTTGGGTTGGACACCGATTATCAAACTTTCATCCGGCTTTATATTTAGCAAATTCATCAACGCTATGACCTCGTGAAATGTTATCTGATGTTCCGACAATTTAAAACTGATATATCCGGGGATTTCTTCAAGTTTAAACTTTATTATTTCCCCTGGCTTGCCGTTAAAGTTAATTGCATCTACAACGATAAGATGTGTTTTATCTTCAAGATATGGCAAAAGATAAATGCCAAGGGAACCGCCATCAATTATTTCAACATCTGGCGATTCCCTCATCTCTTCAGAAAGTCGCCTTACGACCTCAACGCCGAAGCCATCATCTCCAAGCAATGGGTTCCCTATTCCGAGGACACCTATTTTCATTTCTTACCCTTTTCCCACGGTTTTTCAATCGGTTCCCATCCCAATGGTCTTGTTTTAAGTCCGGTTATCATTGATGAGAGCATCCCTTTCTCACGGAAAACTTCAAGATAAATCACAAAGCTTATATGGTGAATCATGAATCCAATTATTCCCCACATTATCATTTTGTGTATCATTCTAACATTTGCTTCTCCTCCGAATAAAGGTATAACCCAGCCGAAAAGGGTGTCAAAGAAACCGCCCGGGTTTATTCTCCCAGCCATCGCAAAACCTGTCAAACCTTGAACAGAAGCAGCGAGGAAAAGAATAACATAAGTTAATGTGGCAAGCGTATTATGACCAAGTGTGTGCAGTTCATAGTCGGTATAGCGAAGAGTTATATAATCTTTTAACTTCCACCACGCTTCTTTCCAAAAATCAGCTCTCCAGATATGAAATCTAAACCATTGTCTATAAGTATTTCCCGCAAACCACCAATACGCCCTGAATAAACCATTGAGTGTGAAAATTATAGCTGAAAGGAAATGTAAATTTTTCATCGTAGCCATAATAGATGCACCGAATGGCTCATCAACATTTGGGCGATAAAATGGGGTGCTAATATAAAGCCCTGTAAAAATCAGCACACCAACGACGATGACATTGATCCAATGGCTTATCCTGACCACGGGGTCCCAAACATAATATCTTGTCACGCATTCGCTTTCAACGCGATAAATTTGATTTGCTTGCATTTTTCATACCCTCCTTACTTTTTATAAAATTTCAATTTTCGTTATCTCATTCCCGTTTACATCAAGGACATGGGTTGAACACGCAAGACAAGGGTCAAAGGAATGTATGACTCTCAAAATTTCAAGTGGTTTATGCGGGTCGTGTAAAGGAACACCGATCAATGACTCCTCCATCGGACCTCTTTGTCCCATTGCATCGCGTGGGGAACCGTTCCAAGTGGTCGCAACAACAGCCTGATAGTTTGCAATTTTACCATTTTTTATCTTGACCCAGTGTGCAAGGGCTCCACGAGGCGCTGCATAAACTCCGACCCCTTTGAGCTCACCCTTTGGCCAAGTGGACGGGTCCCATTTTTCCATGTTTGCAGTTTGATAATCGCCGGCTTTCACATTCGCGATAAGCTCATCGTAAAGCTTCTTTAGCATAGTAAGAGCTCTTCTTGTCTCAATACCCCTTGCGATTGTCCTTCCCAAAGTTGAATACATCGCATTAAATGGAAGGTCAAGTTTTTTCAGCGCTTCATCAACATATGCCTTGACTTCATCATCTTTATGAGCCAGGGCGATTATCATTCGCGCAAGAGGTCCGCCTTCCATCGGTTTACCTCTCCAGCGTGGGGCTTTCATCCAAGAGTATTTTTTGTCCATGTCAAGAAATTCCCAAGGTGGCGTCGGACCCGTATACTTCGGATTTGTTTCTCCTTCCCACGGATGAAATGCAATTTTATCACCTTTTGAATATTCAAACCAGGAATAGGAAACATACTCCTGAATTTGCTCGGGGTCGGTTGGGTCAACTTCGTGCACCTCATTTAAGTTTCCATTTAAAACAACACCGCCTTTCCATCTGTTCGTCTTCATAATCGTCTTAACATCAGCCGATACCTCCGGGAACTCGCCATAGTCAAGGACGCCTTTATTACTCACGCCACCACCCCATTTCGCCCACTCTTTGTAAAACGACATTATCGCAACAAGGTCTGGCCAGTAGAGTTGTTCAACTATTTGTTCCGCTTCTTCAATTTTTGACTTCACAAGCGCGAGCTTGTCAATGTTTATTGCATCGGGGTGATTTAAATTGATCGCGCATGGCATGCCTCCGACGATTAAATTCGGATGAGGATTCTTACCGCCGAAAACAGCGTGAATCTTAACGATTTCCTTTTGCCAGTTCAAAGCTTCAATATAATGAGCAACGGCAAGAAGATTGACCTCTGGCGGAAGTTTGTACCCGGGATGTCCCCAATATGCGTTCGCAAAAATTCCAAGCTGACCTGACTCAACAAATTTCTTCAACCGATTTTGAACATCGGTGAAATATCCAACGGATGACTTTGGCCAGTTTGAAATCTTTTGAGCAAGTTCAGCTGTCGCCTTTGGATTGGCTTTAAGCGCTGAAACGACATCAACCCAATCAAGCGCATGGAGGTGATAAAAATGAACAACATGGTCATGGACGAAAAGAGTAGCGATCATTATATTTCTTATCAAGTTTGCATTTTTCGGAATTTCAATTTTGAGTGCATCTTCAATTGCCCTAACTGATGTAACAGCGTGTACGAGTGTACAAACACCGCAAATTCTCTCAGCTAATGCCCACGCTTCTCTTGGGTCGCGATCTCGCAAAATTATTTCAATTCCTCTGAAAAGAGCGCTTGTGCAAGAGGCGTCTTTAACAACATTTCCATCAACAATAGCTTGAACTCTTAAATGACCCTCAATTCGGGTCATCGGGTCTATTACAACTCTTTGTGCCATTTTTTACTCCTCCTTTTTCTTTTCTTCAACTTTTGCTTCTTTTGCTTTTTGAGATGCTTTCTTAACAATTGAAGCCACAAGATGAGCCCCGGTTGCAACTGCAACTCCAATTGCAAATCCTTTCCCTATATCATCAGCTGTTGCAAACCCAGGCAAAGGAACATCCGCCACATGTTGATAAAGCGGTCTATTGTCCCAATAATCTGGCTCGGAACATCCAAGGCATGGGTGACCAGATTGGATTGGGAAGCTTACACCCTCGTTCCATTTAACGACTGAACAAGCGTTATATGTAACCGGTCCTCTGCAACCAACTTTATACAGGCACCATCCTTTTCTCGCCCCCTCGTCATCAAACTTTTCAACGAACATCCCAGCATCAAAGAATGCCCTGCGATAACATTTGTCGTGAATGCGCTGTCCGTAAAATACCTTGGGTCGTTTCAAATTGTCAAGCGCTGGCAACGAATCAAATGTGATAAGATGAACTATCGTTCCAACTATGACTTCGGCTATCGGCGGGCATCCTGGGAGATTGACAACTGGTTTGTCGGTTATCAACTTGTAAATTGGCTTAGCTCCTGTTGGATTTGGATGAGCTGTTGTAACACATCCAAATGAAGAGCACGAACCAACAGATATTATCGCCTTTGCCCCTTGAGAAGCCTTTTTAAGATATTCAATCGCTGTCATCCCACCAACCGTGCAATAAACTCCTCCGTCTTTCGTTGGAACAGAACCCTCAACCGCAAGGATGTAATTCCCAAAGTTCTTCTTCATCCCCTCCCAAACTATTTCCTCCGCCTGATGACCTGCTGCAACCTGTATCGTCTCCATATAGTCAAGCGAGATTATACCTAAAATCACATCAGAAATCAATGGGTGCGATGACCTTATCAATGACTCGGTGCAACAAGTGCAAGCTGCGAAATTAAGCCAGTAAATTGGTGGTCGGGGTTTGGATTCAAGCGCACGGACAATCTTGGGAAACATTGTACTTTCAAGCCCAAGATAAGCGGTTGTGAGAAGACAGAACCTCAAAAAATCACGCCTTGAGATTCCGCTTCTTTTCACCGCCTCGTAAAATGTCTCCTGCCTTTGCATCTTTAAAACCTCCCTTTGTTTTATCAAATTTGTTTTTCAAGTTGAACAAATCTCCCATATTTAAATCCCATCTTCCTCAAAAAGCCAAGCGTCTCCTCATCTGCAAACTCAGTAACCGTGCAAACCCTCTTCAATCCAAGTTCTCTAACTTTATCAAGGAACTCAACCAAAAGACGTCTTCCAATACCTTTCCTTCTGTAATCAGGGTGGACGACAATCGCAATAAGCCAAGCGCATTCGGGTCCTTGATACCACTTCGGTTGCGTATCGCCGAAAATAAATCCAACTGGCTTATCACCGAGATAGGCAACTCTGCCAAACAAACTTCCCGAACCTTGTATTTCCCTTAAAAGTTCAATAAACATCTTCTCGCAGAAGAAGTTATAACATCCCTTCTCCTTAAGCTCATCCTGAAACTTCACAATATGTTCCATATCGCAAGATGAAAACTCCTTGGTTTCAATTTTCTCAAAAAGCCGTTTTTCCAAATTCAAATCAAATTTTGTTCAAAAAACTTAACTGGTTTAGAAAGAGGTGCTGTCACCCCGATGAAGTCGCGAAAACCGTTAAATTCATCTATGTTAATCTTAACTTTCCTTCTGATCAAGTTTTTTATCAGCCCAGCGTATTTGACATCACCTACAATTTCAGCCCCGATGAGGCGATTGCCCTCAAAATAGTAAAGTTCAATGATTCCGTCACCTTCAATCCTTTTTCCAAGTTTTCCCTCATCGTAAACATTGCCTATTGAAAAATAAACCCTATCAAAAACCGTGAGCGAGTTAACCCTTATACCACCCTCGTAGTTGACATCTCTACCTG
>JAPYWO010000038.1 GCA_028276305.1 Candidatus Thermokryptus sp. | reverse complement strand
TCGTTGCGGTTCATCCGATTTATTCGCAGAGGAAAGCTCAACCAGTTCAGGGTCAAGCGATTTTAAAATATGATACGAGTTTATATCGTGCTTTACAATGGCGTGAAATTGGTCCTTTTAGGGGCGGGCGGTCAATTGCTGTTGCTGGGCATCCGGCACAACCATTGACTTATTATTTCGGTGCGACTGGGGGAGGCGTCTGGAAAACTGAAGATGGGGGTTTTACTTGGGTTAATATCTCTGATGGTTTCTTCAAGACAAGTTCGGTTGGGGCAATTTCCGTTGCTGAATCCGACCCAAATGTAATTTATGTCGGGATGGGAGAAGCATGTTTGAGAAATAACATCTCAATCGGTGACGGTGTTTATAAGTCGGAGGACGCAGGAAAGACATGGAGGAATGTTGGACTTGCTGAGACGAAGGTTATTTCAAAAATTCGTGTTCATCCAAAGGATGCCGACATCGTCTATGTCGCTGCTCTTGGAAACCCATTTTCGCCATCAAAAGAACGCGGAGTTTATAAATCAACGGATGGGGGTAAAACTTGGAAGAAAGTTTTATATAAGGATGAAAAGACAGGCGCCGTTGACATTTCAATTGATCCAACAAATCCGAGGATAATTTATGCTGCGATGTGGGAAGTTTATAGGAATTTCTGGACGCTGTCAAGCGGAGGTCCAGGGAGTGGGCTTTGGAAATCAACAGATGGAGGAGAAACATGGTTTGAGATTTCAAATAATCCTGGCTTTCCAAGGGGAATAAAAGGTAAAATCGGTATCGCTGTGTCCCCGGCAAAACCAGGACTTGTCTGGGCACTTGTTGAAGCTGAAAATGGCGGTCTGTACAAATCTGAAGATGGTGGAGCCACATGGAGAAAAGTTAATGATGATAAACGTCTTTGGGAAAGACCGTTTTATTATATGCATGTTTTCGCTGACCCAAAGAATCCAGATGTAGTTTATGTTTTGAATGTTCAATTCTTAAAGTCAATTGATGGCGGTAGAACTTTTAACACAATTAGAACTCCTCACAGCGATCATCACGATTTGTGGATAAATCCGGAAAATCCGAAGATAATGATTCACGCAAGTGATGGTGGTGCTTCTGTGACTTTTAATGGTGGAGAGACATGGACAGAGCAGGATTATCCAACCGCTCAATTTTACCATGTCACGGTTGATAATCAATTTCCGTATTATATCTACGGGGCTCAGCAAGATAACACAACGGTCGGAATTGCAAGCAGAACAACTGGAATGGGAATTGATAGAACTGATTGGTATCCGGTTGGGGGAGGTGAGAGTGGTTACATTGCTGTAAGACCTGACGACCCGAACATAGTTTATGCTGGAAGTTATGGCGGACTTTTGACAAGATATAATCATAGGACTAAAGAGGTTAAAAACATAAGTGTTTGGCCTGAGTCACCAATAGGTTCAGGAGCAAAGGACATCAAATATCGTTTTCAATGGACATATCCAATTGTGATTTCACCACATGATCCAAATGTTTTGTATGTAACTGGGAATCATGTTTTCAGAAGCACGGACGAAGGTATGAGTTGGGAAGTGATAAGCCCTGATTTAACGCGCAATGATACCTCAAAGATTGGTCCATCGGGTGGTCCTATAACGAAGGATAATACAACTGCGGAGTATTATTGCACAATTTATGCGTTTGCAGAATCGCCAGTTAAAAGGGGCGTTTTATGGGCTGGCTCTGATGATGGTTTAATACATGTTTCAACTGATAATGGGAAAACCTGGAGCAATGTCACACCGAAGGAATTGCCCGAATGGAGTTTGATCAGCATAATTGAGCCATCTCCTTTTGACGCTGGCACAGCATATGTCGCAGCAACGAAATATAAACTCGGCGATTTTAAGCCCTACATTTTCAAGACCACTGATTACGGTAAAACATGGAAGAAAATTGTCAATGGAATCCCTGATACGCATTTCACAAGAGTTGTCAGGGCAGATCCGAACAAGAGGGGAATTTTATATGCTGGAACTGAATTTGGAATTTATGTTTCATTTGATGATGGTGAAAATTGGCAGACACTGCAATTAAATTTGCCTGTTTCACCGATTTATGATATCGCTGTTCATCCGCGCGAGAAGGATTTGGTCGTTGCAACGCATGGTCGTTCCTTCTGGATACTTGATGACCTTGAATTGCTTTATCAGCTAAGCGATGAAGTAGTCAAGTCGGATATTTATCTTTTCAAGCCAGCGGATGCTTACAGGATGCGTGGTGGGAGTTTCAGACAACCAGGGCTTACGCTCGGTCAAAATCCGCCAAATGGTGTCGTGGTTTATTATTATCTAAAGGAGAAGCCAAAAGATGAAGTTAAAATTGAATTTCTTGATGAGAAGGGGAATTTGATAAAGTCATTTTCAAGTAAGGAAAGACCCGAGAGGGAAGGAGCGCCCGAGGAATTTGGATTTTTCTTCGGTCAGCAACCGCAACCAAGAGTTAACACAGAGCAAGGATTGAATAGATTTGTTTGGGATATGCGCTATCCCGATGCTGAGAACTTAAAAGACATACGGTTTTGGTCTTGGGGTGGAAGCACAAGAGGTCCTGTGGCTGTGCCAGGGAAATATCAGGTTAAACTTACAGTTGGGGCGAAGTCATTTGTCCAGTGGTTTGAGATCAAAAAGGACCCGAGAATTTCAACTACAGATGAAGAATTTAAAGAACAATTTGAGTTGCTAATAAAGATAAGGGACAAGCTCAGCGAAGCAAACGGAACTGTGAATAAAATTAGGAGCATCGTCAAACAACTTGATGAGCTTGCGCAAAAATTGAAGGGAACTTCAAAGGAAGGTGAAATTGATAAACTTATTAAGCAGTTGAAAGATAAATTGACAGCTATTGAGGGAGAGATAACACAAAATAAAGCGAGAAGTTCTCAAGATTTGCTTAATCATCCTGTAAAGTTGAACGGAAAACTTGCATCTCTTGCGAGCGCTGTTGCAAGTGCTGATTCAAAACCAACAAAGCAGATGTATGAAGTTTTTGATGACCTTTCAAAGCGACTTGATGAGCAGTTGAGGAAATTTAAAGAAGTGTATGATAAAGATATCCCAGAATTTAATCGTAAGGTCAAAGAACTTGAAATTCCAGCAATCATAATTGAGACGAAATAAATGGTTTTGTTTTTGGTCTTCTTGATTACGATCGTTTCTTTAGCTCAGGATACAGTGAAGATATATTACTTGGGTGAAATTGAAGTCACCGCTTATCGTGCAGGTGGAGAAGTTTTAAATCTTCCCATGGCTGTCAGTTCAATTGATCGCGGTGATTTGGTTTTAAAAAGAATGGTTGGTTTATCTGATGTGTTAAATTCGGTTCCTGGTGTTCTTGCTCAAAGTAGAGCCGGGGCTTCGGATGTGAGATTAACAATTCGGGGCTTCGGCTCTCGTGGTTTTGGAGATAAGTCAAACGCAGCAACGATCAGAGGAATTAAAATACTTGTTGACGGATTCCCGGAAACTGAGCCGGATGGAAGAACTTCACTTGACTTCGTTGATTTGTTCATAACCGAGCGAATTGAGGTTATAAGGACTAACACATCTACTTTATTTGGCAATGCTTCGGGCGGTATCATTAATTTTGAAACCTCCAGGGTGGCGAAATCTTTCGTTGAGTTGAATGGCGTCGCTGGAAGTTTTGGTTTAACACATAGCAATGTCAAAATTGGGCTTAGATCAAACGGTGTGGAATTTTTGCTTACTGGGACGGGACTTGATTTTGCGGGTTGGCGTGAGAATAGTTCCACGAGGAAAAGGCAGGTTTATTCAACTTTGAAATTTAAACCATCAAGCACAACTCAATTTAAACTTATCACTGGTTTCTCATCGCATCTATTTTATATTCCTGGACCGCTGACATACGAACAATTCACCAAAAGCCCATCCATCGCAAATGAACTTTATCTTTTGAGAAGGGAGCGAAGATACAATCGGATTGGTAAGATAGGCATAAATTTTACGACATCTTTGAATCTAAATCATAATTTTGACTTGCGTCTTTATTTTGAGCCGAAGGTTTTGCAAAGGTCCGAAAGAAATACATTTCGTGATTTCAATCGTTATTTCTTTGGAGGTAGCTTTTCTTATCAATACTTCAACGATGAGGCAAAGTTTAAGCCAAAGTTGGTTCTCGGATATGACGATTCCTATCAAGATGGGACAATTTTATTTTACAATCTTGTTAACGGAGAGCGTGGTGACTCTTTGAGGACAAATAAAAGGGAGGGCGGGAGAAGTGGTGGCTTTTTCATCCGGTTTGAGATACAACCATTTGAGAAAGTTTTCCTTGCCGGTAGCGGTAGATATGACTTTCAAAAATATATAAGTGAGATTTATCCTGCAGGGGCTAAAATTAAAACGATGCGCGATATTTTAGATCTTAAACATTTCACACCGTCGCTTTCAATTCTTTTAAAGGTCAATGAAAATAACACTGCTTATCTAACACTAAGCGGTGGTGTTGAAGCACCAGCTTTCAACGAAGTTGACCCACCACCTGAATTGAAAAATGTTTCTTTAAATCCACTCTTGAAGCCAATGGCTTCACAAACATATGAACTTGGTCTTAAAGGTTTGGGTTTGTTTGATGTGTCACTTGTTAGAAGTTTTATGTATTCATTTTCATTTTTTAGGATTTTGGTGAAGAATGAAATCGTCCCATATGAAAATGGGAAGTGGTTTTTCTCTGCTGGTAAATCAGAGAGGAAAGGAATTGAAATTAGTACAAGGATGGATTTTAAATTCGTTAACTGTAATTTTGCTCTAACATATATTGATGCGAAGTATTTAGAGTATGAGAACGACCTTGGAAATCACTCTGGCAAAACCGTCCCTGGGATTCCAAAGCTTTGGTGGAATGCGAATTTAAATTTTAATTTCAAACCCTTCGTTTTAAACGCTGAAATAATTCATTCGGGGAGATATTTCGCCGATGATTTGAATGAAATCATGGTTTCAAGTTATACAATTTTAAACCTTTCTATTTTAGCTCAGTTCAAAATCTTCGGTGTTGATTTGCTAATTCGGGGTGGGGTAAATAATCTCACTGATGAAAAATACATATCTTCAGTTTTTGTAAATCCAGGGAGGGAAATTCCATATTCGTTCATTGAGCCAGGACTTCCGCGAAATATCTTTGGTGGCGTCTCAGTTAAATACACCATTGATTAAAAGTCCCACCTTTTGATAATTTCCCATAAATTTTTTAAAATTTTCCCGTAAAGTGAATTCCTGAGAACGAGAGGTTAAAATCTCTTAAAAAAGGAAATTGTCAACAAAATGAGAACACTGCCATGAAGAAACTGGGGTTATTTTTTCTGATTCTATCATTAATGGCTCCTGTTAATCCTTCCTTGGGTCAAGTTTTCGGAGCTGAGCAAATGGAAGGTGGATTTTCAAAGTATTTTAAAAAGACGATTTCATTTTTTGATTATTCAGCGATCGTTTCAAAAGAAATTGTCGTTGAGCCAAGCGATACCGTCAGAAAAAAGTTGGCAGAATTTGTGTCTACCCAAATCAAACTCCCAAGATTTTATTGGGAATCGTTGCCCGAGACGACAGTTTCAGTTTTTAAGCAAGTTGTGAGCGAGAAGAAATACTCTTCCATTGAAGAACTCTCATCGGATGTTCAAAATCATATTGCGCCAGAGCTTATCAAGATACTTGACATAAATAAAGAAATGAGGGCTCTTTCTCTCGTAAGCGAAGCGGACAGAGAAAAATTTATCTCTACAAAAGCAAAAACACTTGGGATTGATGCGCAGAAAGTTGAGAAAGTTATGAACTCCGGTTATGTGGTTGTTCCGTTTATTGATGTGGCAAAAATTAGAAGAGACACGGTCGTTGTAAAAAACAAAGAGTTTCGTGTCCCAGGTGTAAGGGCTACTATTGATGGAGGGTTGGCAATTTACAGGGTTAAGTTTAAAGATAATCAATATTCAATTGTTTTCGCTTACGAGATAAGGGCGAAAAATCCGTATGTTGTTTTTGTTTCAACCTTGGATTACAAGGCGAAAATTTCACCTCAAGATTCCGCTTTTATTGTCGCTTGTTCTGGACTTGTGAGAAGTTTTGATATGGCTTTGAGGGAAATTTTTAAACTTTCAGCTCCGGTGGTTGAAGCGAGTTTTAATAGTGTAAAGTTTGATCTCGGTAAAAGAGAAGGTGTTTTGATTGATGATGGCTTTGACATTTATGAGTTTGTTGAAACAAAAACTGGGGAGATCAATAAGAAAAATGTTGGGTTTGTTCGTGTGAGCAAGGTCGCAGATAATAGACACAGGAAGGAATATAGCAGTGCCCAGATAATAATTGGTTCAATTTTCGGTTCAGATGTGATACAGAAAGGGATGTTGGCTGAGGAAAGACCAAGATTTCCATTTGATTTTGTTTTTGGTTTGAATGCTTTCCCTGTGAAGGTAAGTTCTGTTGATATCCCGCCATCCGCTTTCCCACCATCCGCTGATGTGAAGGATACGATTAAAATAAAAAAGGTTTCTCCTTTTGCCTATGCTGGACATTTTGATATAAATGTGAACTTTGGGAAAGCGATCAACAAAAGCCAGCTTTGGTTTGTTTTGTCAGCAAATGTTGGTTTGCTCCCGCTTGATGTCAATTTCTTCGGAAATGATGTTAAGAGCGGTCTTTATGGTAATTTTTCAATCGGATTGATGAAGAAGGTTTATTTCAGGCGTCTTTCGGTTGCGTTTGAAAGTAGAGTTGGGGTGGCGAATTTTAAGTTCAGCGCAAAGGAAAGCAGTGGCAGGGATACAATTGAGTATGCGTTAAGTCCTAGGAAATGGTTATTGCATGGGGGTGTGGGGGCTGGGATTGAGTTTGTGATAAATCCCGACTTGAATATCGGTGTTAAGGGTTTGTATTTGCTTTCGGAGAGCACGAACAGTTGGACATTTTTGAAGAAGGTTGATGATGATGAGAAAAAGTGGGTGGTTGATTTTGGTTCGCCTGTTTCAATGTCGGGGTTTTCATTTAAAGTGTATTTTAACATAAGCATAAAAAATTTCGCCAAGGTGCGAAAGTTTGAGGATTGAGAATGGCGATAATCTCAACCAATTGGTTAATATCAGCCAGGGTTTCATCCCTGGCTTTATTTTTTTATCGTTTTTAAAAAGGATTTCAAAATGGCACGGGGTTTGATTTTATTTTGTGAGTTTCAAAATAAAAAATTTGTCATATGCCAGAAAAGGTTCAAGCACAACAGGTTCAAACTCCGCAAGAACAAGCAGTTCCGCAGAAAAGCGGTAAAAAAACTATTTTCTTCGTCGCTATACCTATTGTTTTGCTTCAAATTGTGATCGCTTATCTTCTCGTGCTTGATCTGAACTCAAAGACAAATTCGCCGAGCGATAAAAAGGACGAGAAAGCTAAAACACAAGCGGTGGATAAAAAAATTGGGGATGAGTATAAAATAAACGAATCGGAATATGTGATTTCACATCCGGAGTTTCTGTTCGTCGTTAAGGATTTAATCGTGAACCCTGCTGGAACGGGTGGATTAAGATATTTGCTCACAAGCGTTGGGATAGAGGTGACGAATGAAAAGGCGTTTGCTGAAATTCAAAGTAAAGAGGTCATAGTGAATGACATATTGATAAATGTTCTGTCAAGCAAGACGCTTGAAGAGTTGAGCGATGTGACGAAGAGGAAAGATTTAAGGCGGGAGATAGCTAAAAAGGTTGATGAGATTTTAACTCAAGGGAGGGTTCAAAATGTTTATTTCAGCAAGTTTATAATTCAATAAAAGTTAATTTCTCCGATGCCAGAGATTTTATCTCAGCAGGAAATAGACAGTTTACTGGCGGGTTTAACCGCTGGGAAATCGCCAGGGGAGATAATTTCAAAGCGTGAGCAGAAGGAAGTTGTGCCGTATGAGTTTCGGCGCCCGAGTAGGGTTTCAAAAAATCAAATAAGGACGATACAAACGATTCATCAAAGTTTTGCGGAGATGCTTGGCTATCATTTGACGAGCCGACTTCAAACGCCAGTGACAATTCAAGTTGAAAACATTGATCAACTTTTTTACTCTGAATATATCCTTTCAATAGAAAAGCCAAGCGTTATTTTTATTTTAAGTGCTGGCGAAGGTAAAGGTGATATAATTTTTGAACTCGGAATTGAACTCGGTTTCGTTTTGATAGAAAGATTGCTTGGAGGAAGTGGGGTTAGTGCTTTTGACGGAAAGAAAAAAATGACAAGGGCTTTAACACA
>JAPYWO010000037.1 GCA_028276305.1 Candidatus Thermokryptus sp. | reverse complement strand
ACTTCCGGGGTTTTGGGGTTTTGCGGGTTCAATTTGACAAATTCAGTGTAAAGTTCAATCGCTTTTTTGATGTCCCTTTTCTGGTATTCATCTTCGGCTTTTTTGAGAAGGTCAGGTTTATCTTTTTTTGAACAAGCGTTTAAAAGAAAAAGTAAAATCAAAAACAAGGTTCTGAACTTCATCTTTTTGTCAGAGTTGATTTTTAATTCGGTTAAAATTTAAGTTTGGTTGCTTTAAAAATCAAGCGAAAGAAATCGGGGAAGAGACGGTTTTCAATTTGATTATAAGTGGGAATATCTTTATATTTTTATCTGATTAAAAAACAATTTTAAAAACTTCGGCTATGCTTATAAAACTTTTGCGCAAGATTTTCCCGAGCAAGAACGAAAAAGATTTAAAGGCGTTGATGCCGATCGTGAATCAGATAAATCAAATTTATGCGACTTTAAGCAGTTTAACCGACGCCCAGTTAAGGGCTAAGACGGATGAGTTTAAAGCGAGGATAAAGGAAAGGACGAAACACATTGAAGAAAAAATAGACGAACTCAAAACACGTGTTCGTGAAGATAAGGAATTAACACGAGAGGAGCGACTTGAAATTTACGATGAGATAGAAAAACTTGAAAAGGAGCTTTTCAAAGAGGAGCAAAAAGTTCTTGATGAGATTTTGCCTGAGGCGTATGCGGTTGTTAAAGAGACATGTAGACGTCTTGTCGGAAAGAGTTGGGAGGTGACGGGGCATAAGATTGTGTGGGATATGGTCCCGTTTGATGTCCAGTTGATGGGTGCGATCGTGCTTCATCAAGGAAAAATTGCTGAGATGGCAACTGGTGAGGGTAAAACGCTCGTTGCAACTATGCCAGCGTATCTGAATGCTTTAACTGGAAGAGGGGTTCATATAGTCACTGTAAATGATTATCTCGCCTTGAGAGATAGCCAATGGATGGGGAAGATCTATGAATTTCTTGGTTTGAGCGTTGGTTGCATTCAAAATTATATGAACACCGAACAGAGAAAGGCGCAATATGCTTGTGATATAACATACGGGACGAACAATGAGTTTGGTTTTGATTATCTTCGTGATAATATGGCGATTGATCCAAGTGATATAGTTCAGCGCGGACATTATTATGCGATCGTTGACGAAGTTGATTCTGTTTTGATTGACGAGGCGAGGACGCCTCTTATAATAAGTGGTCCGGTTCCTGAGACGGAGCATAAATTTGATTGGATGAAGCCAAAGGTTGAGCGACTTGTTACAGCGCAGATAAATCTTGTCAGTAAAATTGTTGACGAGGCGGAAAAACTTTTAAACGAGGGCAAGCTTGAAGAAGCGGGCGTTTTGCTTTTGAAAGCAAGTAGAGGAGCACCAAAACATAAGAAACTTAGAAAAATTCTCGCCGAACCAGAGTATCAGAAACTCGTCATTGATACTGAACTTGAATTTTTGAAAGATCAAGGCGTAAAACTTCGTCAGCTTGATGAAGACCTTTATTTCGTGGTTGATGAGAAAAATCATATAATTGATTTAACTGAAAAGGGCAGGGAGTTCCTTGCGAGTTTGTCGCCCGAGGATAGGGAGTTTTTTATCCTTCCCGATCTTGGCACCGAAATTAGCATAATTGAAAATGACCCTTATCTTACACCTGCGCAAAAGCAAAGAAAAAAGGAAGAACTATACCGGCTTTATTCCGAGAGAAGCGATAAGGTCCACGCAATTCAACAGCTTTTGAGGGCGTATGTCATGTTTGAAAAAGATGTGGATTACATCGTTCAAGATGGGAAGATTTTGATAGTTGATGAATTTACAGGGCGTGTTTTACCAGGGAGAAGATATTCTGAGGGATTGCATCAAGCGATTGAAGCGAAAGAAGGGGTAAAGGTTGAACAGGACACGCAGACGCTTGCGACTATAACGATTCAAAATTATTTTAGGATGTATAAAAAGCTTGCCGGTATGACTGGAACAGCTGCTACGGAGGCGCAGGAGTTTTGGGAGATTTATAAACTTGATGTTGTGGTCATCCCGACGAATAAACCGTGTATAAGGATTGATTATGACGATGTGATTTACAGGACGAAGAGGGAGAAGTATAACGCTGTTATTGATGAAATTGAAAGGATGCATAAAATTGGTCGTCCTGTTTTGGTTGGAACGACGAGCGTTGAGGTTTCCGAACTATTGAGCAGAATGTTGAAGCGTCGCGGAATTCCGCATAATGTTTTAAATGCAAAACACCATCAGAGAGAAGCTGAAATAGTCGCAAACGCTGGTCTTCGCGGTATGGTGACAATAGCTACAAATATGGCTGGGCGTGGAACTGATATAAAACTTGGTCCAGGTGTTGCGGAGCTTGGAGGTCTTCATGTCATTGGAACTGAAAGACACGAGGCGCGAAGGATTGACCTTCAATTAAGGGGTCGTGCAGGTAGGCAGGGTGACCCGGGCTCTTCAAGGTTTTTCCTCTCACTGGAAGATGATTTGTTGCGTCTTTTCGGTAGCGAAAGAATTGCAAATATAATGCAGAAGTTGGGCTATAAAGAAGGTGAGCCGATACAGCACCCGATGGTGACGAAAAGCGTTGAAAGGGCGCAGAAAAAAGTTGAGCAAAATAACTTCGCAATAAGAAAAAGGTTGCTTGAATATGACGATGTCTTAAACAAACAAAGGGAAGTGATTTACAGCCTCAGAAGGCACGCTCTTCTTGGAGAACGACTTGAAGATGATTTGCTTGATATGTTAACTGATTATGTTGAGGATATAGTTGATAAGTATTATAGCAATCTTGACCTGCAGGGATTAAAGGATGAAGTTATGCGCACGCTTTTGATAGACCTTAAAGTTACACCAGATGAATTTGAAAAACTCGGCAAAGAAGGGCTAAAGGAAAAAATCTATAATGAAGCGGTTGAATTTTACAATCGTAAAAAAGAGCAACTTGGCGAGGAATTGATGTTTGCTTTGATGAAGATGTCAATGCTTCAAGTGATTGATCAGAGGTGGCAGGAGCATTTGCGTGAGATGGATGAACTCAGGGAAGGAATTCATTTGCGAGCTTATGCCCAAAAAGACCCGCTCGTTGAGTATAAAACCGAGGCGTTTGAAATGTTTATGGAGATGATGAGAAGGATAAGAAGCGGTGTTTTAAGTTTGGTCTTCAGAATGTTCCCAGTTATGCCTGAGGAAATTCAAGAGAGAAAACCAAGAAGACCGAGAAGAGAACAACTTAACCTTGTACATCAAGAATCAATCGGTATGGGTTTGAAAGTTGCAGCTGCTGAGTCAGATGTTGCTACAGCCGTCAAGCCAGATGTTAAGTTAAAACCGATAAGAGTTGACCATAAAGTTGGGAGAAATGACCCATGCCCATGTGGTAGCGGTAAAAAATACAAACATTGTCATGGGAAAATATAAAATGTCCGCAAGATGAGACCTTTTGCTGTCCTTCTTCTGCTTTTTTCAGTTGCATGGGGTCAGGAATTTAATATAATTGATCACGGCTACACAAAAGAAATTGAAATTACAATCGCTCAACCCGAAGTAAAGGAAATTGAAGTCAACAATGAAAAATTTTCAATCGTCGGATTAAGAAATTCTGAGTTTGTGGCTTTGCTTCCAAACTTTCTGCCTTATTTGAACTTCCTTCTCGTTTGTCCTCCAAATTCAAATGTTGACTTAATTGAAGTTGATTTTGGGGAGATTGAAATTTCCGCACCGTTACTCTTTTTAAAAGAAAAATCATTTCCAGATGGCGTTGAGCTCTCCGATGCTTTTAACCTTGGTGATAGGATTTATGATTTTGTTTATCTCGGCAAGATGAGAGGGATTGATGTTTGCGCTTTTCTTTTTTTCCCGTTCAAGATAGAGGGTCAAAAGTTGAAGTACATCAAAAGGGCAAAGTTTAACATTGCGAGTCCTTTACTTTCAAAATTTGATGAAAGTGTCATTTTCACCGGACAAAAAGTTGATTTTTTAAACCCAAATTTAAACCTTCTCCAGAGTGGGGAGGAATTTGAATACAAAATTTTCATCCGCAAGGACGGGGTTTATAAAATAACTTACGATGACCTTAAAAAAGCGGGAATTGATTTAAAAGGCGTTCAAGCGTCAAGGTTAAAACTCAAAAACAATGGTGTGGAAATTCCGATCTATGTCTATTCGGGTGGTGATGGCGTTTTTAATGAAGGTGATTATATTGAATTTTATGCAGAGGCGAGAAAAAATAAATTTTCCGGCGGGAAAATTGACCTGTATAATGACCCGTTCACCGATGTGAATGTTTACTTCCTTGAGGTTGGAGATTCGCCCGGGTTGAGATATGCTGAGGAGTCAGGGACGAGACATTTTGAAAATTACATTGACCTTCGCGGTGCATCTTATTATCACGAGGTTCATCTTGAAAACGATTATATATTTGAAAGGTTGAAAGATGCTGACACTGATTTAACTTATGATGTCAGAGACCACTGGTTTTGGGTTGAACTTGGCTCAAATGAACAAACGGAATTAAATGTTTACATTCCCAAGCCAGACCCTTTGAGTTTGGATGAAATTAAAATAAGGTCTGCGTTTCACGGCGTAACATCAACCCGCGGGCATATAGCAAATGTTTTCATCAACAACAAAAGGATTTTAACTGCAAGCTGGAACGGTCAAAATATACAAATCGCCTCGTCGGAGAATTCGGGTTATTCGGTCCCGAATAGCGTTTTAAAAGACGGCTTGAATAAAATCACGGTTTTTAATGCTAATGACGGTAGAGTTGAAAATGCGATTTTCGCTGTCAATTGGTTTGATTTAACTTACAGGCGACTTTATCAAGCAGATAAAGACGAGATAAAATTTAAAATACCGCCGGAGTATAATAGCGGTTATTTCAGGTTTGAAATTTCCGGCTTCAAAAATCCAAACATCAGCGTTTATAGGTTAGGCGTTTCAAAAATTTCAAATGTTGAAATTCTTAAAGCAAAGGATGATAAGATAGGCGAAAATTATCATGCGATTTTTTACGCAAGTGTTCTGTCACAGGATGTTGAGTTCATCGCTGTGAGTGAGCTCGCCAAGTTAAAACCGGATAGCATCGCAAAGGATTTGAAGACGAACCTTAAAAGTTCAGCGAATTCCTTTGATTATTTGATCATAACTCATCCGATTTTATACGACAAATTTAAGGAGGTCAGCGACCAAACGCATCCTTTGAATCGGCTTAAAAGTTTGTATGAGTCAAAGGGTTTAAGCGTTAAAATTGTAAGCGTTGACGATATTTATGATGAGTTTAATTTCGGCGTGAAAAGTCCGTATGCGATTAAGAACTTTTTGCGTTTTGCTTACAATTCTTGGATTAAGAAACCAATATATGTGCTTTTCGTCGGTGGTGCTGTGTATGACAATCGGCGCTATCCAATGCTTGACCTTGTTCCAACGATGTTTTATCAGTCGTATATTTACGGCGCAACATCTGCAGATGCTTGGTTCACTTTCATTGACGGTGAGGATTATCTCGGCGATGTCCTACTTGGTAGATTGCCGGTTAGGGATAGGGAGGAAATGAAGAACGCTATTGAGAAGATAATTTCCTATCACAATCAAAAGCCACAGAAATGGCATAGAAATGTTTTAATGATCGCTGGCGAGGGGAGAGAGTTTGAATCGCAGACGGATTACCTTGTTAAAAATGTCCTGCCGAAGTTTTTGAATATAAATCGTTTATATGTCATCCCAGGTTCTACATTTTCCGGTGGGACATCAAAGTTGTTAAGTTACTTCAATGATGGACAATTGTTGATAAATTTTGTCGGTCACGGTGGCGGTGCAATCTGGGCTGATAACGGTCTTTTGAAAAATGAAGATATACCGAAGTTAGCGAACAAGGATAGGTATTCGTTTATAACAAGCATGACATGTTTTTCCGGGGCTTTTGATTATCCTCAAAAGACAGCGATAGGTGTCAATCTTGTAGTTGAAAAGGAAAAGGGAGCGATAGGCGTTCTTGCGTCAAGCGGGCTCGGTTGGCTTTTGAATGATTACTTCATGCTTTTAAGCGTCCTGCCTTACCTTTACGACTACGAAAGAAGCATCGGGGAAGCTGTAACAATCGGTAAGGCGCGGTATTATTCAAATTATTTCTTTTGGCCACAGGCGAAGACAATGGTTTATCAATATAATTACATCGGTGACCCTGCCGTTAAACTTTTCGTACCAAGTCAAAGGACAAAAATTGAAATAGAAAGGAAAATACTTTCTATAAATGATACGCTTAAAATTAAAGTTTCGTCACGGATTCAAAACGGAAACGCTATAATTTCGTTTGCCGATGATGAACATGTTTCAAAGTTTGAGTTTGAGAGAACGATTCAAGCCGGGGATTTCAACTTTGAAATGAAACCGCCGATTAGCTCTGGATTTGTTAAGGTATTTATCTACGATGACAAAAAAATTGAATCCGGGTTTGAAGTTTTCAAAACAAGTGGTTCTTTCGTTGGTGATTACACAATTTCACCGTCCGAACCGAAAGTCGGCGATAGTTTATCTTTTTCCGGGAGAGTTGAGATAGAAGGCGGGCGCTCACCTGATTCTGTTAAATTTATCGTCTTGAAGTATAAAAGCAGATACGGAAGGTTTGACCAGCTTTTCGGGCGAGATACGATTTTATGCTTTCCTTTGAAAGCAAATTTTTATCAAACCGCTGTAAAAGTGAGAGCCGAAGCAGGGCTCAAATACATAATTCAAATGACCGCATATGTAAGTGGCAAAGCAATATCTGGGGAAATAAAAGAGTTTGTGATCGGTGGATTGCCAGACCCATCGCTTTTGCCGATGGAGTTAAACAACCTGCAAAGTTCAATTTATATGAAAAGCCAAAATTTAAAGTTCAAAGTTGATTCAACTGTGAAAATAACAGCAAGGATTTATAACCTATCCGATGTTCCTGCGAATGATTTTAAAATCAAGTTTTATGACGGTTTAAGGGATGAAAATTATGTCATAGCTCAATCAAGGTTTTCAATTGCTCCGTTATCTTACGCGGATGTTGAGGTTGAGTTGCAGAAACAAATTGCGATGGGTTCTCACAGAATTTTCGCTGTGATAGAAAGCGACCAAACTTCAGGTGATGACCTTGATTATTCAAACAATGTTACATATAATGAGCTTGTTTATAACTTCGTCAGGTTTAATTCCGATTCAATTTCAATTTCAGAAGGTTTGTCTTTAAAAAGAGATAATCCGTTTGTAAATGTTATCGGGTTTGAATATCCAGTTTCAACATTTTCACCTACGCAAAGCTATCTTCGTCAATTGAATGTATACGGTGAAAGTGGCGCTTTTCTTGCAAGATACGAACCATTGGGGAATAATAGCGTTGAAATTTTCGCTAAACTTGACACTTCCGATCAAGATGTCAGGGGAAACAAAGATAAGATACGGCTTTATTATTTTGACGAGAAAATTAAAAGGTTCAGGGTTAAAAACAGCAAATTTGACGGTCAATGGTTGAGTGGGAAGCTTGATGAACCCGGTGTTTACACAATAGGTTATTCAAATGATGCGAGACCGCCAAGGGTTGAGGTGACGGTTGAAGGTCAAAGTTTTCGCGATGGTGCTTATGTGTCGGCAAATCCCGTTTTCAGCATCTTGATTGAGGACGATGAGGGAGTTGATTTGTCTGATGGTTCATTTAGGTTTAAAATTGACGGTAAGGATTTAAAACATAGTGATATAACAATTCCAGATACTGTGTCAAATCCAAAGAGTTTGTTTGTGAAGGTGAATCTAAAGTTAACAGATGGTGAGCACAGCGCAAGTTTTTCAGCGCGGGATGTCAATGGCAATTGGTCGGACGAAGTGAAAGTTTCGTTCAAGGTTTCATCAAATTTTGAAGTTAAGGTTTACGGCAATTTCCCGAACCCATTTTCCGATAGGACATTTTTCGCCTATGAGATTCTCGGTTCGCAGGTTGAGGAGGTTGAATTTAAAATTTATACCGTTGCGGGTAGATTGATACAAAGCTTCAAGTTTCCATCTGGCGATCCTTTGGAAGTTTATGGGTTTCAAGTTGGTGGGACAGGGATTCCCACTGCAATTGGTTATCATGAGATTTGGTGGGATGGGACCGATAGGGATGGGAACGAGGTTGCAAATGGTGTTTATTTTTATAAGTTTTCTGTGAAAAGGGATGGGAAGGTTCAAAGCTATACTGGGAAAATCGCAAGGGTAAGATAAACTTGGAGAGAAAAATGAAAAAGTTAATTTTTATTTTGTTAATTTTTTCGCTTTCGTTTGCGGATGATTCAAAATATGCCGGTGAATTTTTAAGGATTCCTGTTGGCGC
>JAPYWO010000036.1 GCA_028276305.1 Candidatus Thermokryptus sp. | reverse complement strand
ATCTGCGCTCACCTTACCCGCAAGTATTTTTTTGCTTATTTTTGCCCCTATCTTAGTGAAGGTTTTTTTAGGAGATCGGTATTTGCCATCAATTAATGTCGTGAGAATTTTATCCTTTTTCCCGTTTATCATTGGTCTTTCAAATCTTTATGGAATTCAAACGACTTTAAACTTGAAAATGGATAAGGATTTTTTTAAAGTGGTTATGGGTGGATCAATTATAAATTTGCTTTTAAATGTGTTGCTTGATTATAAACTCGCGGAAATTGGAAGCTCAGTTTCATGGCTGATAACT
Source organism: Candidatus Thermokryptus sp. (assembly GCA_028276305.1). Lineage (GTDB taxonomy): Bacteria > Bacteroidota > Ignavibacteria > Kryptoniales > Kryptoniaceae > Kryptonium. The sequence goes on along the minus strand of JAPYWO010000036.1, from coordinate 8,073 downwards.
GAAATATATATAACGAGTGCTTTTATAATTTTGCTTGAGACGAAAGGAATAAAAATCGTTGACTTTAAATTTTATTCAAGGTTTATAACAGGAGTAGTAAAAAGTCGTGAGATTTGAAAACTAATAAAAGAGAGATTTTACGGTGGGTAATACATTCATAATAGGTGCTGGTTTTACAGGACTTGGAGCTGGTTTGACATCGGGCTTTAAAATTTTTGAAGCAAGTGATAAACCCGGTGGTATTTGTGCCTCATATCAAAAAGAAGGTTTCCGTTTTGAAATCGGTGGCGGACACTGGATTTTCGGCGGAGACAAATTTATCCTTGACCTTATAAATAAGTTCTCAAAATGCAAAAGATATTTTAGAAAATCAGCTGTATTTTTTGCTGGAAACCTTGATCAAACAAAAGAACTAAAGTATAAATTTGTTGATTACCCTATACAGAACAATCTTTACGCTTTGGGAAATAAAATAGCCTCCCAGGCTGTAAAAGAAATTTTACTCAATAGCAAAAATTCACATATTCAAGATGGTATCACTATGGCAGAATGGCTGAAACTTAATTTTGGTGAAACACTATTTTCTATTTTCTTTGCTCCTTTTCACCAAAGATATACCGCAGGTTTATATACCGAAATAGCTCCGCAAGACCCTTACAAAACACCTTTTGACATAAAAAGTGTTATTGAAGGAGCTATGGGGAATCCTAACAAAGATGTGGGATACAATGTGAGCTTTGTATATCCTGAAAATGGACTTGATTTTTTAGCTTGGAAAATCGCAAATCTATGTAATATTGAATTTGAAACAAAAGTTGAAAGAATAGATGTTGAGACAAAAACCCTTGTGCTTTCAGATGGTAGAGAATTTGAATATGACGCTTTAATTTCAACTTTACCACTGAATAAAATACTTAAAATTACAGGGATTTCAGATGAAGAGGAACCTTATACATCGGTTTTAGTATTGAATATGGGAGTTGAACTTGCAGAAAATAAAATCTCAAAACACGGGTTTCACTGGTTATATGTTCCCGATAGTTTATCTGGTTTTCATAGGATAGGATATTACTCTAATGTAGATCCTATATTTTTGCCAGAAAGGTTAAGGAATCCTGAAAAGTATGGTTCTTTGTATATAGAATTTGCTTTTAGGGGTGGAGAAAAACCCTCTGATGAAAATTTGAAAACAATAATTAAAAATACGGAAGATGAATTGAAAGATTATGGATTTATAAAGAAGGTTTTGGTTGCCGACCCGACATGGATTGAAGTTGCTTATACATGGAGAAAACCAGGTAGCAGGTGGATTGAGAACTCTTTAGGTAAGCTTGTGGAAAAAGATATATTTTCAATAGGTAGGTATGGGAGGTGGAATTTTCAGGGAATAGCAGAAAGTTTGAAAGAGGGAATTTTTGTTGGTTCTGTATTAAAAGTAAAAGATAAAACTTATTCTGAAAGGTTATGAACAAGGAAAACAAAAAAGAAACAGTTTGCGCAATAGTTGTTACATATAACAGGAAAAATCTTCTTTTGGAATGTCTTGAGGCAATAAGGAGACAGACAAGACCTGTTGATGGGATTTACATTATAGATAATGCATCTGATGACGGAACCCCAGAGCTTTTAAAGGAAAAGGGATATATTCCTGAATTGCCACCTTTCAATATCTCAGAGCCTTATGAGATTGAACACAAAATAATCAATTTGGTTGATGGGAACCATATCAGTGTATTTTATGTCCGAATGCATGAAAATACAGGTGGAGCAGGTGGATTTTACGAAGGAGTCAAAAGAGGATATGAGAGAGGATACGATTGGTTATGGCTTATGGATGATGATGGCTTGCCTGAGAAGGATTGTTTAATGAAACAGATGCCAAATAGAAAAGATATAGTAACTGGGCCATTAGTTATTGATTCAAGAACAAAAAAATTCGTTTTTAATTACAAAAGATTTGACAAGTTTCCTTATAATACAAACATCCGTTTGTTTCAAGTTTACTTCCCTTTAACAGTAGCATTTAATGGTTTTCTTATTTCTAAAGAAATTATTAGTGATGTTGGATTCCCTGAAGCGAACTTGTTTTATCAATGGGATGATGTTGAATACAGTATCAGAATTATTAAAAAAAGGTATAAGGTTGAGATAAGAAAAGATGCCATTTTTTATCATCCTACTAGTAATGGATATAGGAATTTAAATGATTTAAAATTGTATTTCATTATACGAAATAGAATCTATGTACTGTTAAAACACTATGGTTTTGGGGTAAAATTGTTAAAGAATCTAATTGTTTTTACAATTATGATGCTAAAAGGGCAGATAGGACCAAAAGTATTTTTTGTCGGGATGAAAGATGGATTATTCTATAAATTAAAGAAACCTGGAGAAATTCAATTATAGTGATGGATTACATTATTATGGAGATAAATGTAACTTTATAGAGAAGAGTTTAAGCAAGATGAGAGAAGTTAATCCATATTACTTTATTTTGATTTTAATTTTAGGTGGACTAGTTTCGTATTTGATTCTTTCATCTCAATACACTATCTTGTTTTTTATATTTTTGATAATGCTATTTTTTATTATGATTTGATCTCGTCGGCAACATAGGGGACACTTTGTTTTTGATAATGGGGTATCCAAAAAGTTCTAACTTCATCCAAGATAAATGGCTGAAAATTAACTATCCCCGGGTCATATATAGCGCACTTCTCTTTTACAATTTGAAAGGGCGTTTTCTTCAGCTTTAAATTTTCCCTTTCCAAGTTCCAATATAGTTCAAATGTCCAAGCCTTGCTTAAGAATTCCCCAAGTGAATTAAATGTTTCAATGTCGTAGAATTCCTTTTCAATTCTTGCGTGAAATATCCTTTGATGTCTTGCAAGATAGACCTTTTCAACAAGCTCTGTAAATCCAGATGGCTTTTTCTTGAAAATACAACCTATAAATTCTGAACCATTATCCGTTTGAAATGTAATTTCACGAAGATTTATCCCATACCCTTTCAAATGCTCTAAAATTGCCTGTGCAAATCTAATTGAGTTAATCTCCGAGTGTTCAAATGCATAACAAAAGAAAGAAACCCCAGTTACTACATCCTTTGCAGAATACCATCGTTAACTGTACCCCATGCTCCCGACGAGTTCTATGATGGCTTGCCTGAGAAGGATTGTTTAATGAATTTGTATAAATGCACTAATGATTTAAATATTGTTGGTTCTTTAGTTGTAGCCTCTGATAATTCCTCCGAATTAACATGGAAACTGCGAGTAGTTGATTCTCTGGGAAATTTTATCCCAAGAAGATATTTTTCAAATGTTGAAGAAGTTAAGAAACAGGTGAAAAATGGGATATATTATGGTTTTCCAAATTTCTTTAACTCAGTTTTAATTAAAAAGGAACTGATCGCAAAGGTTGGATTTCCAAACAAAGATCTTTTTATATGGGGTGATGAAGTTGAGTATGCAATGAGGTTGAAAAAATCAGGTTATAAAATGGGGGTTTGTGTAGATAGCATATTTAGGCATCCGAAGATTAACCATAAAACTATTAGTGATGTAAAACTTTATTATATGTTCAGAAATACTTATTACATTTATCGTCTATATTCAGATATTCAGTTTAATAGTTTCTTTCTCAGATTAATTTATCCAGTATATATTTTCATTAAGTTCAGCAAGTTTCTTATCTTGAGATTTAAATTTAAACTCACGGCAAAAATTATAAGAGCAATTATTTCAGCGCTTTTTGGGGGTAAATTAATTTCTTATAGCAAATGAGTGAACTGTTTTATATATTATTGCCTTTTGTAATTTTATATTTGTTTAAACTTTATCCTCTGTTCAGGAAAGATTTGGTGTATCTATTATTTGTCTTTTGGGTCACAGGAGTGGCAACTTTAGCTCGTGAGTTTACCTATATAAAGTTTGGATTTATTTACATTACCGAGTTTATTATGTTGTCTGTAATTTTGAGTTCTATGGTTAGGACTTCGCTTGGGCGAAAATTGGTTACTTTTAAAAGCGGGATAATAAATGTTGCCTTGTTGTTTTTATTTGCATATCAATCTTGGGGACTATTGAGGTTAATTTACGATTTACTTTTCTTTAAACCATCTGTAACATCTGAAGATAATATCTTAACTGTTTTGCGAAATTTTAGTTTGGTTTATTATTCCGTTTTTGTCTATATCGTTTTGATTGTTCTAAATTTTGAGGGTGCAAAAAAAATAGAAGTAATTTTCAAGTCTATTTTATATTTTGGTGTTTTAAGAAATATTGTCATAATCATTCTTTATGTTATCGGTTATGAAACATTTATTCCAGAAGATGGTGGTATTATAGGTGGACATCATTCTTTATTTGCTGTTTTTTCTTTTTTAATTTCATTTTATTTTTTAATAGAGTATAGGGACTTAAAATATTTGTTCTTTCTTTTACTTAATCTGATTTTTGTAGTTCTTTCAAGTCATAGAAGCGCATTTATGTCTTTAATAGGTAGCGTATTATTATTGATTTTATTATATAAAGGGCAAATAAAATTTAAATTAATTACGGCACTATTGATTTCATTCTTCGGTTTGTCGTTTGTTATAATTACTTTTTCTGAAAGCGCGTTTGCTTTTATCGTACGAAAAATATCAGAAAATTTTGAAAGTTTGGTTTATTATAAATTATCTGATCCTAATGCCAACTGGCGATATCTTTACTGGAACAATGTATTAAAAGTTTTTTTGGAAAATCCAATTGGAGTTGGTTTTAACTATTCGTTAAGTAATTTAGCTCCTTGGTGGGTTTGGAGTGACAATCCCAGAGAAATTCTTTTTAGAAGTTCACTAAGGTTGGATCCACATAATTCATTCTTGTCTATTTTGGTTAGAACTGGAGCGGTTGGATTTGCTATGTTTACTTTATTTTTGGCAATTTTTTTTATAATTGTTAGAAAGACTTACAAGAAAGCCAAAGGAAAGATAAAGAATTTACTCATAATATCTTTCTCCAATTTTATATCTGTTTCAATATTTGCAATGTTTAATGTTACTTTAGAAGGTCCTTATCATGGAACATTTTTTTGGATATGGATAGGAATATGTTTGTTTATAGCTCTTAATGTTAAAAATGCAGTTGAGAGTAATGGAATATTCAAAGATTAAGATATTAATCATTGGTTCGTTTCCTCCTCCTTATCATGGGAGCGCGATATATCTTGATAAGTTGAGTAAAAAACTTATTCAAGAAAAAGATTTGGAAGTATTTGTTGTTGATACATCAGATAAAAGAGATGATTTAACCAACTTGGGTAGATTTGACTTTGCAAATGTATATGCTGGCTTGAGGTCATTGTTTAAATTAATTTATTATCTAATATTTGTTAGACCAGATGTGGTCTATATACCAATATCCCAAAATCATTGGGCTTATTTTCGCGATGGTTTATTTATTTTAATTTCAAGTGTATTTAAAGCCAAAATTCTTATTCACCTGCATGGTTCATATTTCCTGAAGTTTTACGAGAAATCATCTTGGTTGTATCAAAAGTTCATAGATTTGACAATGAAGCGCGTTGACGGAGCTATAGTTTTAGGGGAAAAGCTAAAATATATATTTGAGAAGTGGTTATCCGCCGATAAAATTTTTGTCTTACCGAATTTCATAGAGTGGGAATTTAACGAAGATAAAAATTGTAGCACTAAGAATGATACGTCAGTTGTTAGGATAACTTACCTGGGAAACTTGCGTGAATCAAAGGGTATATTTGATTTACTTGAAGCAATAAAGATTGTGAAGGAAAATGCGAGGACTAAATTTATTGTTAATATTGCTGGGAAATTTGGTGATGATCCTGTAACGGGTTTGAGCTTGAGAGAACATGAAATTAGATTTGGTAATTATTTGAAAGAACTTGATGATGTAGTGAATTATATTGGTGAAATAAAGGAAGAAAAAGATAAATTTGAGCTTTTGAAAAATACAGATATTTTCGTTTTCCCAAGTTGGAATGAGGGACAACCACTTGTAATTCTTGAGGCAATGTCGTGTGGTTGTCCTGTTATATCAACTAAAGATGTTGGGGTGATTGATGAGACAGTTATTGATGGAGTTAACGGATTACTTGTAGAAAAAAGAAATGTTGGGCAACTCGCGGATGCTATATTAAAATTAGTTAATAACAGAGATTTGAGGATTATTTTCGGGATGAATTCTTTGAAGAGGTTTAGAGAATTTTATACGCTAGAAAGGCATATTTATGAATTTAGAAAGATATTAATTGTTTTTTTGTTTGGAGAAAAATTGAGATATCTTAAAGTTTTACCGGTTGATATAAAACTTATACCCCCAAGAAGGTTTAATGAACTGTTTGATTTAAGGGGTTATACATTGAAAAAGTTTATAAAATTTTTGGTGATAGAAGGTATCGGTTTAAGTATTAATAAGGCAAAAAATAAATTAATTGAGAGAAAAATTTTAAAAGGTGAATATCTTGTGATAATGAAATTTAAACATGATAAAAATATCTTTTTTTGCTTTACCAGAGATTTAGGGTATTTTAAACCTGAGGAAATTATGTTTTTTAAATCAAAATTTGATGATATAGGAATTAATTCAATATATTTATCCCCAGAAACTTTAGATATATTTGAACATTATCTTCCAGTTCCTTCTTGCCCTGATGATGTAAGAGAAAAATTAGTAAATGGAATTTTAAAGGATAATCAATATTTAGTTCCATTTCCTGAAATTTATACTGTTATTTGCAGAACTAAGATTGAATCTACAGCCATATTAAGTAATCGTATCTCTCTAAGAGATAACGGTTGTTTTATTTTGGGTTTTGGTGGATACATGCGGGAATATGCACTACACTTTTTTAAAAAAGATATAATAGCTGCTTTGGATTATAAGGCTAGAGCTATAAGGCGATATTTTAAATTTGATTTTCCAATTTATGATAGGTTTGAAGATATTATGGATGAAATCGCAAGAGTGAAGAATCCATTAGTTATTATTGCTACCTATCATTCAGATCATGCGTGGATGACTAAAATGGTTTTGGATTGCAATCCAACCGCAAGAGTTTTTATAGAAAAACCCGCTGCAGTTACTAATGAAGATGCAAACATTTTGTTTGAACTTAGAGCTAAAGGAGCTTTCATTGATATTGGTTATAACAGGAGACATGCTCTATTTACTCAAGTTATTCGTAATGCTTTGAAGGATTCAAAAGGTCAGGTTCATATTACTTTTATTGTTAAAGAATTAAAGATTCCAAAAACCCACTGGTATTTTTGGTCAAATCAAGGAACCCGAGTAACTGGTAATTGGACGCATTGGATTGATCTACTTAGATTTTTAACAGGTAAAAATGTAATTAATTTTTCAGTTGTTGGAGATGATGGAAATGCAACGGTACTTTTTGAGTTGGAAGATAAAATTTTGGGTGAGATTATAGTAACAGATATTGGTAGTGATTTTTATGGCGTTGAAGAATATTTTGAGATTAGATTTAATAATACAACAATAAAACTTCGTGATTATAGGGAATTAGAGATAATAAATAATTTTAAGAAAATACGTTATAAAAGAATGAGAAGAGACAAAGGACATTACAAAATGTATTTAACGCTAAAGGAAAACATTTTGAATAATAAAGGTCCTTTTTATCCTGCTGAAGATATACTTTGGGTTACTCATTTGTGTAATGAAATAATAAGAGTTATCAAAGGTTAATATGTTTCAAATAGTTCAATATCAAAAGACGGGAAGGATATCTGTAGAGGATTTACCGGATATAAAGCTGTTTCCAGGAGGTATTCTTGTTCAAAACTATTATTCTCTGATTAGTGCGGGGACCGAGAGAACTTCGGTTAAAACCGCTCAGGCGTCTTTATTTGGGAAGGCAAAGATGAGACCAGATCTCGTTAAGCAGGTTTTGGAAAATATAAAACGTGAGGGTTTAATCGCAACTTATAAGAAAGTTATGAATCGGCTTGATAACTATAAAGAACTGGGTTATAGTTCAGCTGGAATTGTGCTTGCATCAAATGTTGATGAATTTAAACCAGGCGAT
>JAPYWO010000390.1 GCA_028276305.1 Candidatus Thermokryptus sp. | reverse complement strand
TTGTGAGGGGAAAGGTTTATGATTCGTCCGTTGAAGTTGGGGCGGTTAATATATTTAATTTGCCAACGGGTATTTATTATCTTGATGTTGCAGTTTCTGACATTGAAGGTAGGATTCTTGTTGAGAACAGGAGGAAGTTTTTCATATTTAATCCATCTGTTGCTCCAAGGGTTGACACTTCAAAAGTCGTAGCACAGGTTTATTCGCTTGCTGAAAGTGAGCTTGATGATGAGTTTACTAAGGCAAGTTATATAGCGACGCAGGAGGAGAGGGATTTTTATAAGAAATTGAAAGGGATTGAGGCAAAGAGGAGGTTTTTGGGAATTTTTTGGGCGCGAAGGGGTGGAGTTGAGTTTAGAAATCAATATCTACAGCGTGTGAAAGAAGCAGATGAAAAATTCACAACGAAATATGAACCCGGATGGAAAACCGATAGAGGAAGGGTTTATATCGTTTATGGTCCGCCAGACGAAGTTGAAAGGTATCCTTATACCGAGAATATGAAACCGTACGAGATATGGCATTATTATAACTTGCAGGGTGGAGTGATATTTGTATTTGGAGATAGAAGGGGATTCGGCAGGTTTGAACTTCTCCATTCAACGCTCGTTGGAGAGATAAAGGATGAGAACTGGATGTATCTTTTGATGGAAAGGTAATTTCGCAATTTTCCCCTTGACAAGTTGAGAGGGATTTTTTATCTTTTAATCAGAACCACGAAACGCACCTTTTTAGATGAAAGATGGAATAATTTTTTAAACGCACCTCAGGGGTTAACAGGTAATTTTAAAACAAACAAAAAGGAGGTGCGCCATGAGGAAATTTTCACTTTTTCTGCTTCTTGTTTTTGTTTACTCTATTTCATTTGGTCAAATTTCATATCCACTGGATTATTTGAAACCGGGCTTTCATGTCTCTTATGTTGCTAAATATCCGGTGATACCAAAAATTGACGGTTGCGATGATGTCATAGCCGGGCTTGACCTTAACAAAAACGGCAAGCTTGAAATCCTCGCAATTAATGACCCAACCATTTCAAGCCCGAGTTCTGGAGATTCAACGAAATGGATTTTTTGGTTTGAAAATGACGGTAATGATTCTTACAAACTTTTATGGTCTGTTGGTTTGCCTTTAACGGCTAATACAAATGGATATAGTTTCCCTGGCGTAAATATAACCGATGTTGATGGAGATGGAAATTACGAGATATGTGTCGTTAACCCTTCAAATGCTGACCCAACGGCGGGTGTTTTAAATCCCGATAAAATTTTCTTCTATGAGTATGACCCTGTGACAAAAAGCTTTCCGAACGAGCCGACATTTTCGTGGAACCTTGATTATCCAGCTGATGGGGATGCTGGCTTCAGGTTGACTTATCTTCTTGCCGATGATTTTGATAAGGATGGGAAACAGGAGATAGCGTTAATTGATAGGACAAGTAGGATTCACATGTGGATAATTTCGCTTGATTCGCCTGAGCTTGATCCGTTTTCCACTTTCAAGGTTGAATTTCAAGATAGTTCACTTACCGCAACATGGGCATTTGATATAGCAGTTACTGACTTTGACAAGGATGGGAAAAAGGAGATTTGGTTTGGAACCTGGACGAACTTTACATGGGTGATAGTTGAAGCAGAGGGACCAGATAATTATGTGATTAAAAAAGTCGTTACGAATTCGCATATCGGCTCCGGTACGACGGTTGGGACTTTACGTAGCTTGAAATTTATGGACATAAACGGCGATGGATACCCCGAAGGTTTTGCGATGGCGACGAATGGCAAACTTGTTTTCATTGAGAATAGAAGACCAACCGATGTGAGTGAAATTGATTCAACTTATTTTTACAAAGTTGGCGGTTGGGATTATACAAGAGGTGCTGATTATGGCGACCTTGATGGGGATGGGAATTTGGATATAATCGTTACGGGAAATTATAATATGGTTTATCACATTGAATACAACGGCTCAGGTGATTACAGGGATTCGCTAAGTTACACCTGGGATGTTTTCTTAGTTGATACGACGATTAAACAACCGAGATATTACTATGTTAGCATTCCACCAAGGGATATGGATGGTGATTACAAGAGGGAAGTTATAATAGGATCTCTTCAGAGACCTGATTCATCAAGGGCATTTTTCCTTGTGATTGAAAGCGATGTCCCTGTGAAAGTTAACACTGGCGAAGAAATTTGGGTGGGTTATGAACTTTATCAAAACTATCCAAATCCGTTTAATCCGACGACTTGGATTGAGTTCTCGTTGCCAAGGGAAGAAAATGTGACGCTAAAAATTTATACTCTTGATGGTCGTGAGGTGAAAACTCTTATTGATGGGGTTCGTTATTCATCGGGTAGATATAAGGTGCAGTGGGATGGGACGGATAATTTGGGGAATAGGGTTGCAAGCGGTGTTTATATCTACAAGTTGAAAGCGGGCAATTTTGAGGTTTCAAAGAAGATGCTTCTTTTGAAGTAAAGAAAATTTTGGCGGGCTTTAAGCCCGCCTT
>JAPYWO010000101.1 GCA_028276305.1 Candidatus Thermokryptus sp. | reverse complement strand
TTTCCCAATTTTTTATTGACATTTGGAGCTTGATTTTTTAACTTTGAAACGAAATTAGTTAAACAAAATTTTGGAGGTGCGAAATGAAAAGGTTAGTTATTTTATCGGTGATTTTGCTTTTGATGGCGCAATTTCTCTGCGCACAAACTTGGCAACTTGTCTACAAAAACAAAGGGGTCGGAACAAAGGATACTATTTTGGCACAACTTGGTGTGGGTCGTTCTGTCCTTGTCGCTGATGTGAACAAAGATGGTAAAAAGGAGATTTACACAACAGCTTACACAGGACACAAGGTAATTCAATTTGAAGTCGTCGGGAATGATAGCGTAGAGTTGAAGTATATCTTCCCCGATCAACCATCTGCATTTGCAAGTGAGCCAAGAGATATTGAAGTCGGTGATCTTGACAACGATGGTAAACTTGAAATTATTTATCCTGTTGGAAGGACAAAAGCTGACTTTACAAATCATGTTAATCAGCGCGGTTATCAGGTCTGGGAGTGGAATCCGTCAAAAGGTGGGTTTGATGGTCCCTATGTTATAATTCCAGACACAAACATGGCAAGGTTTAGACCAGAGAATTTCATCGTTGCCGATGTTGATGGGGATGGGAAACAGGAACTCATCCATTTTGAATTTGCTTTTAACGGAACTGACGATGGCGTTTATATAATGTCAATTGAAGGTGATTTTGAAAGTGGATTTGCAACAGTCGTAAATGAAGCGGTTTTCAAGACAGGTCAATTTGCTACAATAGATGGAATTGAGAGAAATATGGCTGTTTGTAGCGGAATAGTTGCTGATGTTGATGGAGACGGTAAAAAGGAGATTTGGTTTATGGGTAATAATCTCGTTGGAAATGAAACGCCAGTTTGGTTCATTAAAGCGACAGGTCCAAATACATATGTCGCTGATACGAATAAAATTGTTGTCCTCCAATCGGCGAATAGTTATCCTTTGAAAGCGATTGCAAAGGGAGATTTTGACAACAATGGAAAGGAAGAGGTTTATTTCCAGTTTTTCAGAAATGTAGTAGGAACCGAAAGCGTTCCAAATACGATTTATGTCATCGGGAATCTTGACAATGTGGATAATTTTGACTCAACGAAAATTAAGGTTATCTTTTCTGACACAACGGACAAAATGCTCTATCTGTATAATCTCCAAAATGTGGGCAATAAATATCTTTTGTTAGGTGGTTATTATGTTGTTTACGAAGGTGAATATAAGGGTAGCGGTTCTCCTCTTGATCCAAGCAATTGGACATTTACAAAGTTAATTGACTATAATCCTGTAGATTCATCAAAAGGAGCTGGATGGTCTGGTGGGATTTGGAGAACTGGTGCTGTAGACGATCTTGATGGCGATGGAAAGCCAGAGATAATTCTCTTTTTACAGGGGATAACAGATAGTTTGAATAAGTATTCGGAAAATAAAGTTTTGAGAATTTATGAAAAGACAGTCACAGGAGTTAAAGAATGGACGGTTATAACTCCAGACGATTACGAGCTTTATCAAAACTATCCAAATCCGTTTAATCCGACGACAACGATTGAATTTTACTTGCCGATTGATAAAAGGGTGAGTTTGATAATTTACGATGTTTCGGGTCGTGAAGTCGTAAGATTAATTGATGATCAGGAATTGCCGAAAGGGAAGCATAAAGTTGTTTGGGATGGACGGGACAAGAACGGAAGAGCTGTTTCAAGCGGGACTTATCTTTACACGCTTAAGTTTGGAAACTTTGAAAAGACGAAGAAGATGCTTCTTTTGAAGTAAAGAAAATTTTGGCGGGCTTTAAGCCCGCCTTTTTTGTTTTGAAAGGGGTATGGGGATTTGCTCCGACTTGATAGTTGATTTGATATTTGGTAAATTATTTAAAAAATCGTGGAAATTGCCATGAGGTTATCTTTTTTGTTTTTGTTTCTCGCGGTCTTCTTGATTTCTTGTTCACAGCAAGGAAAGTTTCCATCATTGAGGGAGTATTTCAGCGATGATGAAAAAGGTGTCAAGACGGGTGGAATTAAATTAATCCCGATTGAAACGCCGAAAGGTGTTTTCAAGGTTTGGACGAAAAGATTTGGCAATAACCCGAGGATAAAAGTTTTGCTCTTGCACGGAGGTCCGGGCTCAACTCATGAATACTGGGAATGCGCTGAAAGTTTTTTGCCAAAGGAAGGGATAGAGTTTATTTACTATGACCAGCTTGGCTCTTGGTATTCGGATCAGCCAGATGATAGTTCACTTTGGACGACGGAAAGATTCGTTGAGGAAGTTGAACAAGTGCGAAAAGCGTTGGGGTTGAATAAAGATAATTTTTATCTTCTTGGACATTCATGGGGAGGGATACTCGCTATGGAATATGCGCTTAAGTATCAGGATAATCTTAAAGCTTTGATAATCTCAAATATGATGTCAAGTTGCCCTGAATACGATAGATATGCTGAGGAGGTTTTATCAAAAGATATACCTGGTGATGTTTTGAAACAAATTCGTGAGTTTGAAGCAAGGGGCGACTATAAAAATCCAAAATATATGGACTTGCTGTTGAAACATTACTATGTCAAGCATGTTTTGAGGATTCCGCTTGAAGAGTGGCCTGACCCAGTTAAAAGGGCTTTTTCTCACACGAATGAAAAAATTTATGTTTTGATGCAAGGTCCGAGTGAATTTGGTATTTCAGGTCGGCTTGAAAAATGGGATAGGTCAAAGGAACTTGGCAAAATTAAGGTGCCAACGCTTGTCATCGGCGCAAGATATGACACGATGGACCCCGAACATATGAAGTGGATGGCGACACAGGTTCAAAATGGGAGTTTTCTTCTCTGCCCGAATGGAAGTCATATGTGTATGTATGATGACCAAGAGACATATTTCAAGGGGCTTATAAAGTTTATAAAAGAAGTTGACGCCGGAAAGAAAAAAGTTGAGTTTTAAATGAAGGGCGGGTTAAAATATATCATTTTGACTTTGTTCATCTTTGGGATTTTAAATGCTGATACCTTCAAGGTCAAGATAAACGACGAAGTTAAGCTTATCCCGGCTTTTCGTGAAGCGAGGGCACTTTATATATCGCTTCCGGATTTGCTTGAGATTTTGAGGGTTGATTATCTCCTTGATAGTGTTAATCTTTGGATGAGTTTCAATATCTCTGGTTATAACTTTAAACTCGTTTCGGAAAATCCTTTCATAGTTGTTTCCTCTCAAACCGAGAGCAGAGTTTTTCAACTTCCACTTGAGGTCATCTCTGGAGCTGGGAAAATTTTCGTCCCGGTCAAGTATTTTTCGCCAATTTTCGCTCGTTATTTTCAAGGAAGTTTTGAATTTGATGAGAGAAATAATTTGATTTCGGTGAGCATTAAGGAAATATCGGTTAAGTCGGTAAAGCCCAAGTTTGATATTTATGATGCAAAAGTTGAGCAAAGAAGCAACGGTTATCTTTTGAGATTTTTCGCCGGGAGAAAAATTAAAGATTATGAGGTCTGGCTTGGGCGGGATAATTGGCTTTACATGACAATTTCCGGGGCAAGGGTTGATATATCACAGATAAAGAAATTGGCACCTTCAAAAGTTGTAAGCAAGGTTGAAGTTGTACAGTATAGTCAATCGGTTCAGTTATCCTTAAAGTTGGTCCCAAAAGTTAAGCATTATGAGGTTGTATCCGGGAATGATAGCGACGATATTCTCATAGCGCTTTATGTTGATGAGACGAGTTCACGACTTGAAGATGTCAAAAGGAAATTTCTTCTTGATGTCATCGTTATAGATCCAGGTCATGGTGGAAAAGACCCCGGCGCCATCGGTGTGTATGGGACGCAAGAGAAAGATATAACTCTATCGGTTGCAAAAAAGTTGAAAGCATTGATTGAAAAGCTTGGTGTTAAAGTTGTGATGACAAGAGAAAGTGATGAATTTGTTGAGCTTTACAGGCGTGGTCAAATAGCAAATGAAAACGGTGGGAAGTTATTTATAAGTTTGCATTGTAATTCAATGCCTTATAAACCGCATAATGCCTCCGGTTTTGAAGTTTATATCCTTCGCCCGGGCAAGACGGAGGAAGCCATAAGGATTGCAGAAAGGGAGAACGCGGTGATAAAACTTGAGGAGAATTACGAGGAAAGATATAAAAATTTGACAGATGAAAGTTATATTTTAACGGCAATGGCTCACAATGTTTATGTGAAAAAAAGCGAGCGCTTTGCTGAGATCTTGAACGAAGAAGCACGCAGAGCATTAGATGTCAAGGTCAACGGCGTAAGTCAAGCTGGTTTCTATGTCCTTGTTGGGGCTTCAATGCCAAGCGTTCTTATTGAGATGGCTTATCTTTCAAATCCGTATGATGAACGGTATCTACGAAGCGAGACGAAACAATGGGAAATAGCGCGGATGATTTTCAATGCCGTCAAGAAATTTAAGGAAGAATATGAAGCGTCAATTGCGGATTAAATATCTCGTGATTTTTCTGCTCTTATTTTCAGGTCTTGAGGTCAATTGCGGAGTTAAAGAAGCGTTAAAATTTGCTCGCGAGGGGATTGACAGGGCGGTTGAGATCGCTCCGAAGGTAAAGAAAAGGAAAAGCTTTGACAGCAGAAATTATTATCCCGATAAGATAGAGATTTTTTATAAGGTCTCGGTTAGAAGGGATTCAACGGAGGAGATTCACATTAAATCAACTGGTTATTCCGATGTTGATAAAGCGACGATTGAAGTTAGGTTATCAAAAATTGATATTGTTAAGTCGCTTGAGGATGCGCTTTTGGCAGCTTGGGGTATGGTGATGAAAAAGGGATTTATAAAGTCGGGGAAGAAAACGGAGAAAATTGAGACGCGCATTGGTGATTTCATGGTTGAGGTTAGTGTTAAGTTTGAGGGGGCGGAGCAAGCGCAAATTAGGTTTGCTAAGATAAAGATAAAAGTCAGCACTTCGGAAGAAGAATCCGAAATCGGGATAATAGAGGCAATTAGAAGATACAGTATCCCTGATGAAAGTTTCATTTAAAAACAAAAAAGAGAATGAAATGAACACAGTTGGCGTAGTCGGAGCTGGACGCATGGGGAGCGGTATAGCTCAAGTTATGGCTCAAGCGGGTTATGATGTTATACTTTTTGACATATCAAACGATACTCTTCAAGTTGCACTTGAAAATATAAAAAAGCATCTTCAAAAAGCGATTGAAGTTGGAACGATCAAGAAGGAACAATTGCAAAGTGTTTTGACGAGGATTCACCCGACGACAAAGTTGAAGCATTTCATAACGGCTGATATTGTATTTGAGGCGGTTGTTGAGGATATAGAAATTAAGAGGAAAATTTTCAAGGAGCTTGATGATAGGTGTCCGCATTCAACTATACTTGCAACGAACACATCCTCTTTATCGGTCACAAAAATAGCTTCAGCGACGGAAAATCCGTATCGCGTCATTGGGACACATTTTTTCAATCCGCCATATGTTTTGAAGCTCGTTGAAGTCGTCAAAGCTCAACATACATCGGAAGAGGTCGTTGAAAGCGTTGTTAATTTTTTGAAGAAGATCGGGCATACTCCGATAGTGGTTAAAGATTCACCGGGCTTCATCGTGAATAGAATTTCCAGGCATTTTTATCTTGAGCCGTTGAGGGCATATGAAATTGGTCTTGCTGGGATTGAGGAGATTGACTCGGCTTTTAAATTTTTTGGGCTTGAGATGGGACCTTTTGAGGTGATTGATTATGTCGGTGTAGATGTGAACTATGTCGTTTCTCGTTCAATTTACGAGAGGTTTAATTTTGAGGAGAGATTTAGACCTGTTCATTTTCAAGCGCAGCTTGTTGAAGCTGGTCTTTTGGGAAGAAAGACAAACGGTGGGTTTTATGAGTATATCGGTAAGGAGAAGAAAGTCCAGGAGTTTTT
>JAPYWO010000035.1 GCA_028276305.1 Candidatus Thermokryptus sp. | reverse complement strand
GATGGGAGGTATTCAAGAATTGGAGGCGATTTCCCTTGCGCTGTCTTTGATGTTGATGGGGATGGGAAAAAGGATGTTATCGGAATAAGTGGTAATAAAGTTGTCGTGTTTAAGACATTTGATTCAAATCTTGATGGTTTTGCCGATAGCGTTTGGGTCTTTGAAAATGGAAGTAAAATTTCAACACCACCAGCGATTTTTCGCAATGAAATTATCTTTGGAGATAGCTCTGGATATCTTAACTTTTTAAGAAGGGATGGGACTTTGGAGAAGAAGGTTAAAATTTCCGATGAGCCGGTTATCTCTCTTATCGCAAGTGATTCAATGTGGATTGCTACTTCAAGGACGAAGGTAAAAACTGAGAGCAGAGAATGGAAGTTTAATGTTAATTTTGTCGCTTCAACTGGAATTGATCTTAAAGGGAACGGCGCTATTGAAATTGTAATAGCGATAGGCGAGGATGGAGATATAGCGATAGTTAACACTCAAAGTGGTGATTTTAAGATGATGAAATTGCCTTTTAAGTCAAAGGTAAGCACAGCCCCGGCACTTGCTGATTTGAATGCCGATGGTTATCCTGATGTAATAATCACCGTTGGAGATGAGATTTGGGCGTTGAATTATCTTGGTTCTGTTCTTATGAATTTCCCGATAAAAGTCAGAGATGCTGTTTCGGTTTCTGCGCCAGTTGTTGTTGATTTTTACGGCGACGGTTTGCCTGAGATAATCGTTGGGACAAAAACAGGGCTTATTTATGCATTTGATGTTTACGGTAAAATCATTACAGGTTTTCCTGTCTCTGTTAGCTCATCGGTTGTTGGTTCGCCAGCGGTTTTCTATGAGAGCAATCTTGTTCATCTTTTCATCGCGAGTGCTGATGGTTATCTTTACGGTTGGGCGATAAGACCAAGTTCAATACCGGCAAAAGTTTTCTGGGGTGGTAATCTTCGGGATGAAAAACATTCAAATTATTTCTCTAAGTCCGCTTTTGTTGAACCGTTGCCACGGGCTGAAATACTTGATAAAAATGAAGTTTACAACTGGCCAAATCCGGTTTTGGGTGATTATGCATTTATTCGTGTGAAGACATTTTATGATTCAAAGGTGAATATAAAAATTTTTGACCTTGCGGGTTTTAAAGTTGATGAGTTTGATATAATGACCTCGGCAAATTTTGAAACAGATGTAAAATGGGATGTAAGTAAAGTTCAAGGTGGGGTTTATTATGCCCGAATTGAAGCGAACGCACAGGGCAGAAGCGATGTTAAGATAATAAAGATAGCCATTGTGAAATGAGATCTTTTTGTTTATTTTTTTTAATCTTCGCCGTTGCCTTCTCCCAAGATGACGAGTTTATTCATCCAGAGCTTGATTGGTTGACGATTGAGACAGAACATTTCCTTGTTCACTATCATCCGGGGGCAGAAAGGACCGCAAAAGTCGTGGCAAAAATAGCAGAGGAGATTTACGAGCCGATAACATCCCTTTACAATTACAAGCCAGGGCGAAAGATCAACTTCATCATAAAAGATTACGACGATTATTCAAATGGCGCCACATATTTTTATGACGATAGGATTGAAATCTGGGCAAGTGCTCTTGACTTTGAACTTCGCGGTTCGCATAACTGGCTTAGGGATGTTGTGACGCATGAATTTACACATATGATTCAAATGCAAGTCGCGATGAAATTCGGTAAAAGAGTCCCAGCGATTTATTTTCAATGGCTTGGATATGAACGGGAAAATAGACCAGATGTACTTTACGGGTTTCCGAACATCATTGTCTCTTACCCAATTTCAGGTGTTAATGTCCCCGCCTGGTTCGCTGAGGGAACTGCCCAATTTAACCATCCGAATTTAAATTATGATTACTGGGATACGCACAGAGATATGATTTTGAGAATGCAGGTTATAGACAATAAGCTTTTATCTTGGGAGGAGTTGAATTCTTTTGGGAAAACAAGCTTGGGGAATGAGTCGGTATATAACTCCGGTTTCTCGCTCGTTGAATTCATAGTCAAAAATTACGGCGTTGATAAACTTAATGAAATATCAAGGGAATTGAAATCGCCTTTATGTCTTACGATTGATCAGGCGATAAAGAAAGCGCTTGGACTTGATGGTGAGCAACTTTACAATATGTGGAGGGATTATCTCAAAGGGAAATATCAAAGGCAAATTGAAAGCATAGGCGAAAGGGTTGATGGTGAGATCATTTGTGAAACCGGCTTCGGTAATTTTTATCCAAAATTTTCACCCGATGGAGGAAAAATTGCGTACATCTCAAACAAAGAAAACGATTACTTTTCTGTTTCTGCTCTTTATCTTCTTGAACTTAAAACGAGAAAAGAATTAAAAATCGCCGATGCGGTTAGCTCTTCAATATCTTGGTCTGCCGATGGTAAAAAAATTTTTTATTCAAAAAGGACGAGGAAAAACAAAAACTGGCAAAATCTTTATGATGTTTTCTTTTATGATTTTGAATTGAAAAAAGAGACGAGATTAACCTATGGCTTGAGGGCGAAAAATCCAGCTGTTTCTCCAGATGGTAAATATCTTGCATTTGTCTTTTATGAAGATGGAACTGCAAATATAGGCATTGCGGAACTTTCAGGTTCAAATCGGATAGATAAATTTAAAAATTTGACGAATTTTAAAAACGGCGAACAAATATATAACCTGTCGTTTTCATCAGATGGCAAGAAAATCGTTTTTGATTATCTTTTGAAGGACAACCGCGACATTGGGATTATTGATGTTGAAACTCAAACTTTTCAAAGCCCGATCGCAACGCAACATGATGAAAGAAATCCAATCTTTTCAACCGACGGGAGCAAAATTTATTTTTCCTCGGATAGAAATGGCGTGTTCAATATCTATGAGTTTGACATCGCAACTGGTGAGATTATGCAACTGACGAATGTCTATGGCGGTGCTTTTATGCCCGATGTCTATGGAGATAAACTCGTTTATTCAACTTATACATCTGACGGATTTAAAATAGCATATATCAACGGTTTCAAACGGTTTAAGCCAAGAAATGGTGTTAATTTTCTTGCGATGGGCGATGGAATTATAGAACAGATGCAAATTTCAAAGTCAAACGATTATAACGATGAGGATTTGCCGAAGTTTGAGAGCAAGGAGTATAGCAATGTTTATACCCCGATCTCTTTCTATCCTGTGATTCGGCTTGACAATTATAACAAGCATGACAAAGGAATTGACCAATTGAAAATTGGGTTTTACGCTCATTCAACGGATGTGCTCGGGAAATATAGTTTGTTCGGTGGAGGACTCATTAACCGAAAACTTGAAAGAGACCTTTTCATGATTTTTGAGTTTAGCGATAGAATCCCGATACTTTATCAACTTGGTCTAAAGCCGAAATTTTCGCTTGAAGCATACAATATAACAAGAAGAACGAAATTTAATCTTGAACTTGGCTTGAATTTAATCCCCGTTGATATAATTTATCACCTGACCGAGGTTGATTTATCGTTTCATTGGAGGATTTTTCTGCAGAACTTAAATTTGAAAACTGGTTTCACTTTTTCAAGATATTCAGCCGAGATAAAAAGCTTTATGATACCGGAGACGAAGATGCTCGTCCCATCATCAGATGATGTTTATTTTATCGGTAGGGTTTTCTATCTTAATTTGACATTTAGGGATATCTTGCCGAGGAGCAATTCGGATATAAATCCAATCGGTAGAAAAGTGATTTTGCGATTGAATTACGAGTTGAATAAATTAAATCCCGATGGAACTTATGAGCTCAAGGATGGATTCCTTGTCCCTGTTTACAAGGATTTTAACTTTTGGCGAGTTGAATTGGGATGGAATGAGTATTTAAAGTTGCCATTTAAAAATCACGCGCTCGGTTTGATTTTGAAATATGGAAGCATAATTGGTAAGCCGGTGAATGAATTTTTTGATTTTTATATCGGAGGTTTAATAGGGATGCGCGGTTATTCTTTTTATTCTTTCGGCGGGAATGAGGTGTTGATGTTAAGGTCTGTTTATAGATTCCCGATTTACGAGAGATTGTCGTTTCAGTTTTTGCAGTTCGGGATAAATAGAGTTTACGCTGGCGTTTTCTTTGATTTTGGAAATGCATGGAATGAAAAGTTTAACTTTGGTAATTTTAGAAAAGATGCCGGGATTGAATTGAGAATTGATGGGACTTCTTTTTATGTTTTTCCGATGAAGCTATTTTTTAGCGTCGCTTATGGGTTTGATAAATTTGAAAGGATTATAAATAAAGAAAGGTTCAATTATGGTCGCGAATTTAGATTTTACTTCGGGCTTGTGTTTGAGTTTGACTCGCTTGAATAAGTTTATACGATTCTTTATCTCTATTTTGATTTTATCCACCGCTTTGAAAGCACAAGATATTCCAGTGAGGACAGGTGATATATCGCTTGATTTTTCAAGCGCGAAAGTCGTTGAGAGGGGAAAGTACTCTGTGTTAAAAGCGGGCTTGATGTCTGGTTTAATCCCTGGTAGCGGTCAAATATATACAGGCAGTTATTTAAAGTCGGCTTTATTTTTCGTAGCTGAAATCGCTTCGTGGTCCGCTTATTTTGTGTACTCCAGGAAAGGCGATGAGCAAACGAGGAAATTTAAGCAATATGCGGATGAGAATTGGAGCGTTGTTCGTTATGCTATGTGGATGAATGAATGGATGGGTAAATATGGAACACCTGATGCACCGATAGTACAAATAGATCAAAATGAAAGTTTGAAGCCGTGGCAAAGGGTTGATTGGTCAAAGTTGAATGAGGCGGAAAGATATATAAGTCGTCGTTCGGGCGGTTTCTCACATACTCTGCCCTATTATGGTGAACAGCAATATTATGAGTTGATCGGTAAATACCATCAGTATGCTCCTGGATGGAATGATTTTGATAGTGGGTTTGTCCCTGAAGATGTTCGTCTTTTACAGCCAACGGAAATGTTTAAGTTTTATTCACTTGAAAGGGGCAAAGCGAACGATTTTTATTCAATCGCATCAACTTCTCTTTTCATTGTTGTGGCAAATCATGTTTTAAGTGCGATTGATGCTGTTGTAGATGCTGCGGTTAAAAATAAAAAGATAAAGACGAAGACAGAACTTGGTTATGATTTCAATTTTGGTTTAAGGGCGAATTTAAAATTAAGCGTTGATTTTTAAATTATGTCGGTTGCTCTTTTATTTTTTGATGGCATTGGAATTGGAGAAAACAATCCCGAAATAAATCCATTTGCAAGATACAGGTCAAAATTTTTTCGCGCTTTTAATGATGGTGGCGATTATACCGCTGAATATGGCGGGATAATAATTCCGACGGATGCAACTTTGAATGTTTCCGGTCTTCCACAAAGTGCCACTGGTCAGACGGTGATTTTCACAGGGGTTAATGCTCCGAAAATAATGAATGGTCACATAAATGGACTGCCAACACCAACGCTCAGGCAAATTCTTCTTTCAGAGAGCATCTTTTTGAAGTTGAAAAATCTCGGTAGAAAAGCAACCTTCGCAAACGCTTATTCCAAACATTATTTTGAACTTCGCGGTGAGAAACTTTCAGCGACAACTTATGCGGTTATGGCTTCTGATATACCATTCAGATGGTATGACATAGAGCTTCAGGAGGGAAAGGCAGTACCAGCGGATTTAACTGGTGAATTTTTGAAAAGGTTTTACCCAGACATAAAGGTTATCACCCCCGAGGAATCTGGGAAAATCCTCGCTGGGCTCCTTGAAGAGTATGATTTCGTCTTGTATGAATTTCCTTTTACAGATGAAGCCGGTCACGAGCAGAACTTTGAACTTGCAATCAAATACATTGATAGAATTGAGCGATTCCTTGATTCTTTACTATCAAAGGTTGACCTTGGGAAGCATTTGATAATTTTGACAAGTGACCACGGAAATCTTGAAGATTTGTCCGTTAAGACGCATACGATGAACAAAGTCCCGACGATAATTTGGGGTAAGGGTCGGGAGAAACTCGCCAAAAGAATAAGTTCGCTTCTTGATATAACGCCGGCGATAATTGAATTTTTTGAGGGAGAGGTTTAAAAGGGTGGGAAAGTTGCAATTTATCGTGACAATGTATATTTTAATTTTGAACTTTTTTATGCGATTTTTGTTAATAATTTTGAGCCAAAAATGAGAATTCAAAGAAATGCTTGTGTTTCAGGATAAATATCAGGCGAAGTTGAAAAAGCTACTTGAGGTATGTGAAAAGAACCTAAGAAGTTTTAACCCGGACCTTATAACCAAGGCATTTTGGTTCAGTTACAACGCTCACAAGGATAATTACAGGGCTTCGGGGGAGCCATATTTTAATCATCCTTATGAAGTTGCAATGATAGTAGCAAGCGAGATACCGCTTGATGATATATCTGTTGCAAGCGCTTTGCTTCACGATATAGTTGAGG
Organism: Candidatus Thermokryptus sp.; assembly: GCA_028276305.1. Classification (GTDB taxonomy): domain Bacteria; phylum Bacteroidota; class Ignavibacteria; order Kryptoniales; family Kryptoniaceae; genus Kryptonium. The sequence continues at coordinate 2,082 of JAPYWO010000035.1, read as the reverse complement.
ATACGAATTTTACGCTTGAGGATATACAAGCGGAATTTGGTGAAAAAATAGCTAGGATTGTTGACGGTCTGACTAAGATAACGGGGATTTTTGAAAGCGATAATCGTGGGATAATTGAGGCGGAGAATTATCGTAAACTTTTGCTTGCTCTTTCTACCGATGTCAGAGTAATACTTGTGAAGTTTGCTGATCGCCTTCATAATATGAGGACGCTTGAGTATCTTCCAGAGCACAAGCGAAAGAGAATAGCCCAGGAGACGCTTGAGATTTACGCTCCTCTTGCGCATAGATTCGGGCTTGCACAGATAAAATGGGAGCTTGAGGATTTGGCATTCAAGTATTTAAATCCTGAAGCTTATGAGGACATAGCAAGGAGAGTTGCTCAAACTCGTAAGCAGAGAGAGGAGTACATAAAAGAATTTGCGAAACCGATAGAGAAAGCGCTTGCAGAGAGGGGTTTTAAATTTGAAATAAGCGGTCGCCCGAAACATCTTTACAGCATCTATAACAAGATGGTTAAAAGAGGTAAAGCGTTTGAGGAAATATACGACTTGTTTGCGGTCAGAATTATACTTGACACTGAGGATAAAAATGACTGCTGGACGGTTTATGGCATCGTCACCGATATTTACAGAGCTGTTCCTGAGAGATTTAAAGATTATATCACTAACCCAAAGTCAAATGGATATCGTTCAATTCATACAACGGTTATAGGTCCTGGGGGAAAGATGGTTGAGGTTCAGATAAGGACTCGTGCTATGCATGAAATAGCTGAAAAAGGACTTGCTGCTCACTGGAAATATAAAGAAAACATAACTGAAACGGACAAACAATTTGAAGAATGGGTTAAGTGGGTTCGTGATGTACTTGAAAATCAGACCGATATGACGCAGTTTATTGAGGATTTAAAGCTCAATCTATTTCAGGATGAAATTTATGTTTTCACGCCTAAAGGTGATTTGAAGGTTTTGCCAAGAGGGGCAACCCCGGTTGATTTTGCTTTTGAAATTCATACCGAGATAGGGCTCCGCTGTATCGGTGCGAAAGTCAACGGTAGAATAGTCCCGCTTGATTATAAACTTAAAACGGGTGATCAAGTTGAGATAATCACTGGTAAACATCGCTCACCGAGCAAAGATTGGGAGAAGTTCGTCGTCACATCAAAAGCGAAAGCGCAAATCAGAAAGTGGATAAATGAAGAGAAAAGACGACTCATTGATGTCGGTAAAGAAATTTGGGACAAGAAGGTAAAAAGGGCAAAATTACACATAAATGACGATGAACTTCTTAAAATAGTTCGTGAACTTTACAAGTTTGACAACTTATCAAAGTTTTATCTTGCGATAGCTGAAGATGGGATTGATGTTTCCGAGCTTATAAAGAAAATAGAGGAGAGGCAAAAGCACAAAGATATAGTTCCAAAACAAGTAGAGGAGAGAAAGGAAAGCGTTGTAGAGGAGATTATCAAACCGCTTAAGGTCATAGCGATTGACGGTGGATCAAATTTCCTTTACACATTTGCGAAATGTTGTAATCCTGTTCCGGGAGATGAAATCGTTGGTTTCGTTACGAGAGGTGAAGGTATAAAGATTCATCGTAAGGATTGCGTAAATGTCTCTAAGTTAAAGGAGAAAGACGAAGATAGATTTGTTGATGTCGTTTGGTCAAAGGCGCTTGATGGTATGTCGTTCCCTGCTGGAATTGTGATTGAAGGTGAGGATAGACCCGGAATGCTTAAGGAGATCACAACCGTTATCTCCGGCTATCAAAATACGAATATAAGAATGGCTAATGTTCAAAGTGATGGACCCATTTTCCATGGATTGATAACGGTTGAAGTCAAAGACCTTGAACATTTGAATGTCTTGATAGACAAATTGAGAAGAATAAATGGAGTTTACAGTGTCTCAAGATATCAGGAGAGATGAAATAAAGGGGAGGATAATGGGGATTGATTTCGGGAGCAAGAGAATAGGGATTTCAATAAGTGACCCAACGCTGACCATTGCTTATGGTTTGTCTGTTCTTGAAAGCAATGGGGAAGTTTTTGATAAAATAAGTGAAATTTGTCGGCAGTATGAT
>JAPYWO010000034.1 GCA_028276305.1 Candidatus Thermokryptus sp. | reverse complement strand
CATTTGACCCGGATCCGATCAAGACAACGCAGTATGAGATTGGTTTTTCACAGCAATTCACCGACTTTGCAGCTTTTGATATAACTGGATTTTATAAAGATGTAAGAGGTCAGCTTCAGGTTTCAACTGTTCCTATAACCGGTGGACCTTACGCTGGGACAAAGTACGCAATTTATGCGAATGGCGACTTTGAGAATGTTTATGGGCTTGAGTTCACATTAAGAATAAGAAGAGTATCAAGGGTTCAAGCACAGATAAATTATACTTTGCAGGATGCACGAGGGACGAACTCATTTGCAAATGGAGCTTGGGCAGCTGTTGGTATTTCACGAATAACGCCGACATTGACAGTTCCATTGACATATAATCAAACGCACAGAGGCACAATTAACATTGATTATCGTTTCGGAAAGGGAGAAGGCGGACCTTTGCTTGAGAGATTCGGTGTAAATCTTTTGATAACATTTAACAGTGGGCATCCATTTACACTTGCAACCGGTGGTATAGCTCAGCAAGATGCGGACGATGGTGGGATTTTGAACGATGGTGACCCAAGGAATAGAAAACCGCTTGAGCCGATAAATGCCTCAAGAACACCTTGGGTTTGGAATGTAGACCTTAGGGTTGACAAGACGATCTCAATTGGTCCGGTTAATATGAATTTCTATGTCTATGTCCAGAACTTGTTTAACACTAAGAATGTGGTCAATGTGTATTACAGAACTGGCAATGCTTACGATGATGGTTTCTTGACGAACCCAGAGCTCAGCGGGACATTTATTGAGCAATTCGGTCAGAAATACATTGAGCTTTACAAAGCGATAAACCTTGAAAATAGACAGCATCAGTGGAGATTCAACGGAATTTTGCAAGACCTTTTCGGTCCACCAAGGCAATTGAGAGCTGGTGTTAAAATTGAATTGTAAAAATAAAATAGTCGGAGGTTTTAGACCATGAAAAAAATTTTAACATTTTCGGTTTTGCTTTTCATTGCATTTAATCTTGCGATAGGTAGAGAGGACCCTTTGAAGAAAAGAGGCGAGGAATTTTTCTTCAAGACAACAGCAGCTGGGGTTACGCAGACGATTATGGATGTGAATAACATAACGAGCTGGATTTCTGTTATAGCATCCCCGGGTGGTCTTGGTTGGCCACCCCTTATCAGAAACTCTTGGAATGGGACATTCCCGAGAGGTAGCGGAGTTGGTATGATTTACAGGGAGGGGCTTATGATAGGAGGGCTTGTAAACGATGGTTCTTTGCCTGTCTTGAGGGCGCAAGGTGTCTTTTACAGGACAAGTATGATACCTGGAAAAATTATCGCTCAAGGTCAAGCTGAGAATCCATCTGATCCAAATGTGAGGCGTGTTTGGAGGGTTCGCCCAGATTATAAGACAGCGGATTTGAGAGCTGATGCAGCGGAGTTTTTCCAGAAGCCGTTGAAAGATGTCACCGATGCTGATGTAGCTGCGGTTCGCCAGCAATATGAGAACGATTGGATGGATTGGCCAGCTTCAAAGGGTGCACCCTGGTATACGACAACAGGACCTGATGCTTATCAAGTAAAATATGGACCTGGATTTGACCCAAACAATCCAAACCATGTCCCCGGGATTCCGGGTGCACATCAGACGGTTTGGACTGTTGCAAATGATTTGAATTCAGATGTTGGAATTCAGGTCTTCGGTTCACCATCAATAGGGCTTGAGCTTCAAGTTACGGAATGGGCTTATTCTGTTTCAAATCCGTTGAACAATATAATTTTCCAGCAATTTAGGATAATTTACAAGGGGACAGCGACATCAAACCCTGGGTCAAGGATAGACAGCATGTATATTGTTAAGTGGTCAGACCCTGACCTTGGGAATTATTCTGATGACCTTGCGGGTTGTGATTCTGTCCTTGGGCTTGGTTTTGTTTACAATGCAAATACAGTTGACGCTGAATATCAAGCTTTGGGTTATCCTGCACCTGCTGTTGGATTTGACTTTTTGCAAGGACCTGCATATTATACGGGGAATCCGAATGATTCGGCGGTTATTGGTTTGAAGTGGAGGAAGGGTTATAAGTATTGGAGTGAGAATGCATTGTCAGCGTTTGTTTTCTTTGCAGCTGGGACTGGGATAAGCGACCCGACGAACCAGTATGAGTGGTATAATCTTATGCGTGCTGGTTTGCCAAGACCTGCTTATCCGGATTACAGACCTTTCTGGACTGCGTTCAGGGATGGATATCCGACGAGATATGCTGTTGCAGGTGACCCTGTGACAAGGACAGGTTGGATTGATGGGAGGGAGATACCACCGGGTGATAGGAGAATTGTTCTTGTCACTGGACCGTTTAGTATGTCGCTTGGAGATACAGCTGAAATAGTCGTTGCATTGATAGGCGCAATGGGTGCGGATAATATTTCAAGCGTTCAGGTTTTGAAGTATTATGATTCATATGCTCAATTTGCTTATGACAATCTTTTCGTTTTGCCGTCTCCTCCGCCATCGCCAAATGTTAAAGTAGCTCAACTTGACCGCCAAATTGTCTTGAACTGGGGATGGAATGAAAATAGTGTTAATAGCATTGAGAATTTCAACTCCGCTGGCTTCTCATTTGAAGGATACAATGTTTATCAATTACCTTCCCCAAACGCCAGTTTGAGCGAAGCGGTAAAAATAGCAACTTATGACCTCGTAAATGATGTGACTGTAATACTTGATAGAACAATTGACCCGAAGACAGGTGTGCTTCTCCTCGTCCCAGTTCAGACAGGTTCAAATTCCGGGATAAAACGATATATTGATTTGAAAACGGATTATGTCCGTCAAAGACCGCTTGTAAATGGTCAGACATATTATTACGCTGTAACAGCTTATGCCTATAATCCAGACCCGACTTCACCATTTAGAGCCCTTGAAAGTACGCCCGTGGTTCTTGCTGTAACACCGCAATCGCCACCGCCTGGAACAAGATACTATGGAACCGTTGGCGATACACTTACTGTAACCCGTAAAAGCGGTAAAAGTGATGGACAGGTTGTCGCAATACTTGTTGACCCATCAATTACAACAGGACATACTTATCAGGTTAGATTTGATAACGCGGGTAATTGGTTTGTTGTTGATGTAAATGAAAACAAAGTAAAAGCAAGCAGTTCAAATCAATCCGGTGATGATGCTTATCCAGTAGTTGATGGCGTACTTGTTAAAGTGATGGGTCCACCACTTGAAGGTAAAGAATGGTTGGTCACACAAGGTGCAGCTGATAGATGGTTTACAGCAGCTCCTAGCGCACATGGGGAATTGCTTTTCGGCGGGGCTTATCTTGGACCAAACTTCACTGGTAGCAGTGTCGCACCAGGTGACTTTAAATCAGTTGAGATAAGATTTACTGCAAAGACAGCCTATGATGATACAAATGGAAATGGTAAATACGATCTTGGCGAGAAATACTACTTTGATGTGACAAAAGGGCAAAAGGCATTTTTCTATAGAACTTGGGATAACGGTACATATGAAGGTTTCTTTGATGTTCCTTTCCAGGTTTATGATATAGAAAATCCAGCTCAACCGAGGCAACTTAATGTGGTTGTTCGTGATCGTAACGGAAATCAACAGTGGGACATTTCCGATGCAGCTGAAGAAGTTACGCCATATGAGTATGTTTGGATTCTGGATGATAACTATGACCCAACAGGAACGAGATGGAATCCATTAACAGGGACAGGTTTTATGACAAATGGTTCAAATCATTCAGCGTATCCTGTCCTTTGGGCTTTGTGGCTTGGTCAGAGAGGGACAAGGGAACCATATGGTGCTGATGTCACAATACAACTTATACCGAATCGTGTGAATACCCCGGCTGATACATTCCAATATGTTACGCAGAAGCCAACAATTGGTGATATTCAGTTGGCGAAAGAAGATGTTGAAAAGATAAATGCATTCCCGAACCCGTATTATGGATTTAACCTCATGGAAACGGACCGACTTGTAAAATATATCACCTTCAATCATTTACCGAAGAAGGCAACCATAAGGATATTTAACCTTGCTGGTGTTCTTGTCAGAACGATTTATAAAGATGATGACACGCAATTTGCTCGTTGGGATTTGAGGAATGAGCACAATTTGCCGGTTGCAAGTGGTATTTATATAGCTCACATTGATATGCCTGAAATAGGGAAAACGAAGATAGTTAAGTTGATGATAGTTCAAGAAGAAGAGTTCTTGCCAGTTTATTAAAGTTAAACACCGCCCCTTTTGGGGGCGGTTTATTAAAAAATAAAAAAACGGAGTTTTGAGCTATGAGGAAAATTTATTTAATTGTGGCCTTAAGCTTGCTCGCTTGTGGTTTTGCTTTATCTCAGTCAAAGGCGGGGACATCTGCTGCGCCAGAGCTTACAATCCCTGTTGGTGCAAAATATACAGCAATGGCTGGTGCATCCGGCATCCTTGCTGAAGGAGTAGAAGCGATAACTTGGAACCCAAGCGGTGTTGATTGGCTTGTCGGAAATGGTCAAGCGATGTTTTCTTACAGAAAGTATATCGCTGATATAGGGATCAATTATCTTTCGGTTGTGGGTAAATTTGGATTTGGCTCCGTCGGTTTGTCATTGAGGACATTTAACATTGGGGATATTCCTGTGACGACGGAATTTCAACCTGACGGTACGGGCGAAATTATAAGCCCGAACTTCTTTGTAGTTGGATTGACATACTCAAAAAGGTTATCCGATCGTGTTTCAGTTGGTGCAAACTTTAACCTTATAAGCGAAAGCTTCGGAAGGGTAAGCGCTCTTGGAGTTGCTTTTGATGCCGGGGTTCAATACAGGAATATGCTTAACATCCCGGGGCTTTCACTTGGCGTTGTGATTAAGAATATCGGACCGACAATGAAATATGGAGGTTCAGGGCTTTGGGTTCAAGCGGAGGTCCCGGGCTCAGAAAGAGGGTTGACATTTTATAAAGTTGAAGCTGCTTCGTTCCAAATGCCGACATCTTTTGAAATCGGGCTTGGTTATAACCTCGCCCTTGGTGAGGCAAATAACTTCTCATTCACAGGAACATATCAAGCAAATAATTTCTATGCGCTTGATGCGTATAAGTTTGGATTTGAGTATGCATTTAAAAATGTCCTCTTCCTGCGCGCTGGCTATAATTACAACAAGACGGGTGACTTGACTTCAATATGGCATCACTATACTTTGGGTGTCGGCTTGAACACAGAGAGTTTGATTGGGCTTAAGCTGTCATTTGATTATGCTTATGTCCCGGTGACATATTTTAGCGCAAATCATCTGTTCAATCTCAAAGTTGGATTTTAATCCCTCATCTGGCGGGCTTTTTAAGCCCGCCTTTTTTATTTCCAATCTAAAAATTTCCCCTCTTGACAGAAAAATTGATTTTTCATAAATTCACTTCGTAACCGACAAAAACAAATCATCTTTAACGCTATGAGAAAACCCCTTCAAGCTTTGTTAGCTTTTCTTATTTTGTTTACACTTTCTTTATTTGCCCAAAACTACACGATTGAACAGTATCTTAACATCAAAAGCGCTGGCTCTCCCACCGTTTCACCCGATGGAAAATTTATAGCGTATCTTACTGACATAACCGGGACGAATCAAATTTGGAAAATCGGGATTGAGCGGGGTTGCCCGGAGCAATTGACATTTTTTGACGAACGAGTTCAGTTCGCATCTTGGAATCCAAAGGATAAATATTGGATTTTGTTCGGGAAGGACTCGGGTGGTAATGAGAGAACGCAACTTTTCCTCTTAAAGTCGGACGGAAGCGAGATAAGGCGTTTGACTTTCAAAGACGATGTCATTTATAACTTTGGGGCTTGGTCAAGCGATGGGACGATGTTCGCTTTCACATCAAATGAAAGGAACAGAGCATTCTTTGATGTTTATGTTATGAACATTAAAACGGGAAAAGTTGATTTAATTTGGCAAAATGATGGAAATAACTCCGTCGTCGCATGGTCTTCGGACAATAAGTATATACTCGTCTCACAAAGCAGAAGTAGCTTTGATAATGACCTTTATTTGGTTGAATATCCATCTGGCAAAGTAGTTAACATAACACCGCATACTCAGCCAACGCGGTATATGAGTCCGAAGTTTTCAAATGATTCACGCAAAATTTATCTACTTTCAGATGAAGGGAAGGAATTTGTTGGGCTTGCTTATATTGATATTAAAACGGGAAAATTAAATTACATTTACAGCACGAATTGGGATATTGAGACATTTGAACTTTCAAAAGATGGGAAAAAGATCGTCTTCGTGTTAAATGTGGATGGTTATAGCGAGGTATACGCACTTGACATAGCTACAAAGAAAGTTGTTAATCTCGGTTTCCCAACAGGTGGTATTATCGGAAGCTTAAAATTCACAAGCGATGGGCGAAAGTTGATTTTCACATATCAAAGCCCGGTTAAGAATCAGGATATTTACTATTACGATTTCGTGACGAAAAAAGTCAAACAAATCACTTACAGTTCAACTGCTGGAATTCCACTTTCTTCATTTGTGGAGCCAAAACTTGTCCGTTTCAAATCGTTTGATGGACTTGAAATTCCGGGATATCTTTATCTTCCGAAAAACGCAAAGAGAGATAGTTCTTTGCCAGTTATCGTTTCAATTCATGGTGGTCCTGAAGCGCAAGAACTCCCGAGATTCTCAGCTCTTTATCAATTTTTCATAAATAATGGTTATGCCATTTATGCTCCAAATATTCGTGGTAGCACTGGCTATGGGAAAACATATGCTTCGCTTGATAATACTACAAAGCGTAAGGATGCTATAAAGGATGTGGCGATGATACCGGAATTTTTGAAAACGACGGGTTATATCAACCCGAGGAAAATCATCGTTTATGGTGGAAGTTACGGCGGGTATATGACGCTTTCCGCTGTTACATTTTATCCTGATCTATGGGCAGCAGGAGTTGACCTTGTTGGAATTTCAAATTTCCTGACATTCCTTAAAAACACTGGGGCTTGGAGACAAAGACATAGGATGGCTGAATATGGAGACCCGGAAAAAGATGCTGAATTTTTAAAGGAAATATCACCTTTTTATCATGTTGAAAGGATAAAGGCACCGCTTATGATAATTCAAGGGGCTAATGACCCGCGCGTTCCGAAATCCGAATCAGATCAAATAGTAGAGTCAATAAAATCGCGTGGTGGAATTGTTGAATATCTCGTCTTTGATGATGAAGGTCACGGACTTGCGAAATTGAAGAACAGAATAAAAGCATATAAAGCCGTCGTTGAATTCCTTGATAAATATGTGAAAAATAAAAATTGATTTAAATTGCTTTTATATTTAATGCGTCACGCAGACGCCGAAGCTAAAAAGCCAGGGATGAGCGATTTTGATAGGGAATTGACGGAAATTGGGAGGGAGATGACGCAAAAAGTTGCACTGGGTTTGAAACGGATGAACATTGAATTTGAACTTCTTGGGGCGAGCCCGTTTGTTAGAGCGGTCCAGACAGCGGAAATAATACGAGAGGTTTTTGGAATTGAAAAGGAGGTTTTAAAAATAAATGAACTCATCCCTGGCTCTGATTTTAAACTTTTGCTTGATGTTTTAAATTCGCTTCATGTGGGAAGTTTATTTCTCGTAGGTCATGAGCCACATCTTGGAGATTTCCTTTCGTGGGTTTTGGGGCTTCCGAGGAGAATTGATTTTAAAAAGAATAGCGTTGCTTGTGTTGAAATTTCTTCATTTGTTCAGTCGGGAGGAACTTTGCGTTGGTTTATTCATCCGGAACAAATTTTAAGTTTAATTGAGGGTGGAACAAAATTGGTTTAAATTTGTCAAAAAAAGAGAGCGGGAGACGGGACTCGAACCCGCGACATTCACCTTGGCAAGGTGACGCTCTACCATCTGAGCTACTCCCGCTGGAGGAAAGTTCATTATAAATATAATGATTTGAGTTGAAAATGTCAAATTTTGAAGATGAAATTTTTGAGTTTTTTGAACCCGTTGATGAAGCATTTTTTTACTCACGCAACGATGAAAGCGACCCAAGGATGGGGGATTTGGTCTTGAGAAAGAGAGAGGATTTCAGAGATGTTGATGTGGTGATAATCGGAGTGCCACAAGATGAGGGAGTGACGAGAAACAAGGGAAGACCCGGGGCAAAGGATGCACCAAATGAAGTTAGAAGATATTTTTACCGCTTAACTCCTTTTAATTTTAACTTTCAGGAACAATTAACCCAGTTGAAAATTTTTGACATCGGTAATTTGAAAGTTGACGGATCGCTTGAAAATATACACGAACGACTTGAACGTGCTGTTTATGTATTTGTTAAGAATGGGATTTTGCCAATTGTCATAGGTGGAGGTCATGATATAGCTTTCCCAGATTATCTTGGCTTTGCAAAAAATTTTGATGAAAGGATTGTAATTAATGTTGATACACACCTTGATGTTAGAAATTCTACATTGAGAAATAGTGGAACACCATTTAGACAAATCCTTGAGTGTGAATTTAAGCCGAAAAAGC
>JAPYWO010000033.1 GCA_028276305.1 Candidatus Thermokryptus sp. | reverse complement strand
ATTTTCGGAAATCTTCTCTCAGTTCTTTTCCCGAGCCGTATCGTTCCCATTTGTGTTAATGATCCAATTGGAAGAGCAAGTCCTTTTCTGACAAGAAGGGTTCCAGCGATAAATGTCGTCGCTACAGCTCCAAGTCCTGGCAAAAGAACACCAAGCTTTCCTACAGGTTCTTTTATTTCTGCCCCCGACTTCGTCTTTATCATAGTTCAACCTCCTTATTTTGTGGTAGAAGTTCGGTTTCTTTTGATTTTTTCCAAACATAATGAAGTCGCTGAAATGCGGTGATGTTTGTCAAAACAGCCATTATGTAAATCGCTATGGAAAGTGGCATCGGTGGATAAGCAGGTAGATCAAAATCAAAGTATTCAAATAGCGCATCAAAAAACTTGACGAAATAATCGTGCAAGAAATAGAAAATTGAACTAAAACCAAGAAGTACGATTCTTTCAGCTCTTCTCATCCAACCGATGTTGCATTCAAAGCCAAGTCCCTCAGCCCTTGCTCTAATGTAGCTTACCATCATTGAACCACCGATAGCAAAGACCGCAGCAACAGAGGTTATATAAAAACCATACTTTATCAGATAAACCCCGATACCAAAGAAAACTATCACCTCTGCGTATCTGTCAAGCGTTGAATCGTAAAGAGCCCCAAATTTTGTCACCCTGTTCATCATCCTTGCAATTTTGCCGTCAATTGTGTCAAATATACCGCTGAGCAAAGTTAAAATCCCGCCGGTGATAAATTTCCCTATCGCGAAAAAATAACCTGCGAATATGCTTATAAATAATGCAACGGTTGTCAAAAAGTTCGGGTTTAAATTAAAGCGAAGGAAAAGGCGTAAAATTTTTTCTATCGTGTTTAGGTAGATTAGCTCAACACGCCTTGGGATAAGGTTTGAAGACACAAATTCATCTCATTTAATTTTTCTCAGTGCAACAAGCGTGTTCTCATCTGTGTAATATATCAAATCAGATTGATAATGTTTTAGCAAATTTTCCTTAAAAACTTGAATCGCTTGATAATGTTCATCGTCTCTATAAAGATAAAAAGTTGAATAATGTTTTGCAAATGCTTTTTCCACAAGTTCATCAATCGTTGAAGTCCTCGGATACTCAAACTCAATGTAAGAGATTATCTCAAAGTTCCGCAATCTTTTTAATTTCTTTATCAGTTCGTCTTTCCAAAATAGGCGCTGTTCTTTATCTGAAAATCCAGGAAAAAATTTCCCCCAAATTGAGTTTCTGTTTTGTTCCTGCGTTCTGGTGTAGATGAAAAGAAAGCCCCTCGGTTTCAAAACTCGCCTTGCTTCCCGAATAAATCTCCTGAAATCAAAATGATGTATTGCATTGAACACAATTATTACATCAAAGGTGTCATTTTTGAAGGGGAGATTTTCGGCAAACGAGTTTATAAAGTGACAATCGTATTTTTCTTTTAGGTAAGATTGTGCCACTTGTAGCATCTCAAAACTTGCATCAACGAGAAACGCTTTAACTTTTGAAGGTGAAAGGACTTTGATTAAAAGCTCGGTATATCTACCGGTTCCAGCTCCAATGTCTGCAACTTTAATTGGCTTTTTTAATTTCATGTGTTTGAGGAGTATATCCTTTATCGCAAATATCGGCTCTGGGTCAAGCGTTCTAACCTTTCTATAAACAGGCGCTATTTGAGCGAAGTGTTTGAGTATTTCAATTTTCGCCATATCTACACCTCCTAATTTGTTTTTCCTGAGATTACGATTACGAATTCACCTTTAATTTTATCCGGCGTTAATTTTTTTAAAACTTCGCTGATTTTACCTCTGAAAAACTCCTCGTGGATTTTTGTTAACTCTTTCGCAACAGCGATTTCTCTATCACCGAAAATTTCAAGTATCTCGTTCAATGTCTTAATCAACCTGTGGGGGGATTCGTAGAGTATAATTGTCCTTTCTTCTTCGGATAATTTTTTTAGTTTTGTCTTTCTTCCTTTTTTGTGGGGCAAGAAACCCACGAAAACAAATTCATCCATCGGCAATCCGCTACCGACAAGTGCACAAACGAAGGCGGTTGGTCCAGGAATTGGGATAACGGTTATATTTTCTTCAATTGCTCTTTTTATCAATACAAAACCAGGGTCGGAAATTCCAGGGGTTCCAGAGTCGGAGACAAGAGCTACATTTTTGCCTGATTTTAATTCACGAATTATCTCTTCAGCTCTTTGTCTCTCATTATAATTATAATAACTTATGAGGTTTTTTGCAAGCCCGAATTTTTCAAGCAAAATTTTCGTCCTTCTTGTGTCTTCACATGCGATTAAATCAACTTGTTTTAAAACTTCCACAGCTCTGAAAGTTATATCGTTTAAGTTCCCAATTGGAGTTGAAACGATGTAAAGAGTTCCAGGCATAATTAAATCAAATTTTTGTTTTTCTTTCCTAAATCAAAATAAAAATCTTGTTCAATAAACAAAAATGGAAAAAATTCCTTTCGGACTCTTTATTTGCCAGTTAAAGCATATCCATCGGCAAAAAGCGAGTTCTCAATTTACTTGACTTTTTCAGAAAATTTATGAAAAATATGATTGTTGTGTTGATATTAAAATTAAATCTCAGGTAAGCAAATGGGACCAATTGATATAATTGTTGTATTTCTGTATTTCATCGTGATACTTGGCATTGGTTACTGGTCTTTTAAGCGGGGTAAAGAATCAAGCGATGATTACTTTCTTGCAGGAAGAGATGTGGGTTGGCTTGCGGTTGGTGCGAGTTTATTTGCATCAAATATAGGTAGTGAACATCTTGTCGGGCTTGCTGGCTCTGGAGCTGCTGGTGGATTTGCAGTGGGGCATTTTGAATGGCTTGCAAGCTATGTCCTGTTGCTATTGGGATGGATATTCGTTCCGTTCTACCTGAAAAGTCGCGTCTTCACAATGCCTGAGTTCCTTGAATTAAGATATGGAAGCGCATCAAGGTGGTATCTTGCCCTTGTATCAGTTCTGGGTTATATACTCACAAAGATAAGTGTGACTTTATTTGCGGGGGCAGTTGTAATTCGCGAGCTTACTGGCTTGGGAGTAATGGAAAGCGCATCAATTTTAATTCTTATCACCGGACTTTACACTATAGCTGGTGGATTGAGAGCTGTTGTATATACAGAGGTAGTGCAAACATTTGTTTTAATTTCTGGTTCACTTATACTTACAATTATCGGCTTGGTTAAAGTTGGGGGTTGGGGTGGTCTTACATCTCGCGTTCCAGCTGATTTCTTCTCAATGTGGAAACCGATTGACCACCCAAACTTCCCCTGGACTGGAATTGTATTTGGAGCACCAATATTGGGAATTTGGTATTGGTGCACAGACCAATACATCGTTCAAAGGGTTTTATCCGCAAGGGATGAGGAAAACGCAAGAAGGGGAACTATTTTCGCTGGCTATTTAAAGATACTTCCTGTTTTTATATTCGTCCTTCCAGGGATAATTGCTTCGGCTTTGTATCCAGATATATCGGGTGTTAATTCAGATCGTGCCTTCCCAGCCCTTGTCGTAAGGTTATTACCAGTTGGGATGAAGGGGATAGTAATAGCTGGGTTGCTTGCTGCACTTATGAGCTCTCTTAGCTCGGTGTTCAACTCCTGCTCAACTCTTATAACATGGGACTTTTATAGAAAAATAAGGAAATCGCCAACGGAGAGGGAACTCGTCCTCGTTGGGAGAATAGCGACATCAATAATTGTAATTTTGGGTTTTCTTTGGATACCTTTTATGAAATATATTTCATCACAACTTTACATCTACCTTCAAAGCGTTCAGGCATATATTTCACCTCCAATAGCAGCTTGCTTTCTATTTGGAATCTTGACGCATAAAGTAAATGGAGCTGGTGCGATCGCCTCACTTATAACGGGATTTATACTTGGTGCTTTAAGGTTAATCCTTGAGATTTTAAATAGCTATAGTGGTTTACCGCAAAACAAAATTCTTTTGTGGATAGCAAGGGTTAACTTCCTACACTATGCTGTTTTTCTTTTTGCCATCTCCTCAATCGTGCTATTTTCTGTAAGTTTGTTGTATAACGAAAGGGGAAAAGGAAAAATAAAAGAACTTGTAATATCAAGCGATATCCTTAACCGTGCAAAGAGGGATAAATCAAACTTAATCCTTTCAATCATACTTGCAATCATAATCGCTCTTTTATGGATCGCCTTCGCTTAGGAAATTCGAATTTTGAGAATTAACATGCCGAGCTACCATACCTGTTGTTTTTTAATTCAAATTTGCTTATAATTTTAGTGGTTATTTAGTAAATAGATTTTTCTCATATGAAACAAAAAGGATTGCGCGATGAAATACTTAAAACAACTCTTTTTTTTGACCCTTTTTCTTTTTTCAAATTTGTTTTCGGCTGTTAAGAAGGATTATCTTGACTTCATTAAAAACGCTGTTGAAAATTCCTGGAGGAATTATCCTGCTTTAATTGAACAATGGAAGGGAACGGTGAAACACTATGTCCTGTGGGGATACAACCCACCCGGTGAGCCGATTTACCTTGCCGATGCTTTGGGGTTCTTGTATAAATTGACTGGGGATAAAAATTATGCCCTAAGAGCAATTAAAATTCTCCAGGATTATTCTGAATTGAAAAATTTTTACCCGAAAGAGTTTGCTGAGTCAAGGGTTGAATATAGCGAGGGCGTTCCAACCCTGCCAAATTTTTTCTTTCTTTTCCCTTACGTTAGAGCATATCTGAACATTAAAAACTCCGGATTGATAAACGAGGAATTGAAACGGAAATTGATAGCGGATATTTCAGGAAGCATTGATCATATTTCATACTTCCCCGAATGGGGGGCACATAATAGAACTGTCCTTCGCGCCCTTGCTTATCTGCTCGGTTCTATTGCTTTTCCAGACCATCCTTCCGCTTCCATTTGGCGAAATCAAGCTAATGTCTTGATTTACGATAACCTTGGAAAATGGGAAGCTGAAGACGCAACTTTGTATAACGGGGTTTGGCTACATACCTTGTTAATTTACATTGAAAACTCAGGCGATGAAAATATACTTAAGGAGCATACTTTTAGATATTACTTTGAATATTACTTGAATCTAATCACGCCTTTTGGAACTATAGCCGATATCGGGGACGCAAACTTCAACAGTGCTTTTGAAAGGTTCATACCTTGCTTTGAAAAAGCTGCTTCGTTTTATAAAGATGGCAGATATAAATACGCTGCTGAAAAAATTTTTAAAAGAATGCTTTATGATAATAAGATGTCAGTAGACCTCGCATCAATAATCTCTGACGCATATAGATGGTGCGATGACAAGATAAAAATTGTAACTCCAACTGAAAAAAGTCGCGAAGTCCTTGAAGATATTATAGGGAAGAAAATTGTATTCAGAACTGGTTGGGACTCGCTTTCAACTTATCTTCTCTTAAATTACAGGGACGAAGGTGATGGAAATTACTTGACGAGACATTACCTCAGAACTACAATACCAGTTGAAGAAGAAAAAATGCACCATGGTAGCTCCGATGAAAATGCGATCACTTTCCTGATGACCCGTGGTTCAATCTTATTACATCACGCTGGTTATAGAGATGCTCTCCCGAGTGGAATGTATGGCGCTTTTAGAGCGGATTATTTCCATAATCGTTTGGTGGTCAGAAAAAATAAAAGAGAAGCAAGATCAAGCCCAATCTACCTGACCCCGACAGCTAAAAATCTTAAAAAACAATCTCTCCTTGAATTCATAAGGAACTCAGGAAATTACAGGGAATCAAAGACATACAAAATTGATTTTTTGACATTTAAGGAAGTTGAATACTCCCGCACAAGGTTAACCGAAGAGAAAATTGGATATTTCTGGGATCGCATAATTGTCTTCCTTAAAAAATTTAACTGGTTTGTCGTTGTTGACGCAGTGAAATTTACACAAACTGATTATTACACCCTCGCTGTTATATGGCACACACAAAAAATTTTACAAAAAGGTAATGGCTTTTATGATACGAGAATTGATTCAATAGGCAGATACAATGTTGGCGGTGATTATAATCTTTTAATTTATTTCCCAGAGTCGTACGCTAAGCAAGATAGCTTTGAAGGGGAATTTAGACATTTTCAAGATGAATTTGCCATCTATCAAACGATATCGTCACATTATAAAACAAATGATGTTGAATTTTTTATAACCTTCTTAATCC
This sequence comes from Candidatus Thermokryptus sp., assembly GCA_028276305.1. GTDB lineage: Bacteria > Bacteroidota > Ignavibacteria > Kryptoniales > Kryptoniaceae > Kryptonium. The sequence goes on along the minus strand of JAPYWO010000033.1, from coordinate 2,354 downwards.
CTCATCACAAGGATGAAAAAATTGATAACTTGATAAAGAAAATAAAACTCCTAAATGTTGATAAATTCCCGCAAGGCATCGGGCTTGGGGTAGAGAACGGAGATGAAAAAGTTTATCTTTGCCTTAAACTTGACCTTGACTTTGAAATCCTCCGGGAAAATATCCGCCCAAGATATAATTTTGAATCCGGTAAGATAAAATATGATAAAATTGAAACGGACGCTTACTTTGCTTATTTAAATGAAAACAACAAGGAATCATCGTTATATTGCGCTGTTTCCAATTTCATTGGGTTAAATTTTGGTGGGAAAACCTTAGCAAAAGCGAAGCCATATACTTTTGGACTACAACTTGACGGAGGTCCCGATAGAGTAGGTTATACTAAATTGAGGTTTTTTGAAGATAAAATTAACTTGGTTTCAAAAAATGACTAACTCTGAGAAATTACTTAATGAAGCACTTAAGTTCATTCCCTGGGGGACACAAACGAATGCAAAACGTCCAATAATGGACTACGCAGGAATTATGCCTTTCTTTGTTGAACGAGCTAAGGGTTGTAGATTCTGGGATGTTGACGGGCGGGAGTTCATTGATTATAGAATGGCGCTAGGACCGGTTATTTTAGGTTATTGCTACGATGAGGTTGATGAGGCGGTTAAAAGACAAATTGAAAAGGGAGTGCTTTTCAGCATGGCAAGCCCGCTTGAAATTGAGCTTGCTAAGAGAATAACCCAGGTCGTTCCCTCCGTTGAAATGGTTAGATTTATGAAAAACGGGGTTGACGCTAACGCTTGTAATATACGGCTTGCAAGATCTTTTACGGGAAAAGACAAAATCATAAGGTGCGGATACAATGGTTATCATGACTGGTTTGTGACTGGTGTTAAGGGTAACGGCGTGCCCGAAATACTTAATTCCTGTGTCTACGAGGTTAAATATGGTGATCTTGAAGAGGTTGAAAAGATTTTAAAAAGGGATGCACATAATATAGCTTGTATATTGACAGTTCCATATGATTTTAACGAAGATACAAGCGGTGATTTCCCACGAGGGCTAAGAAAACTTGCCGATGAATACGATGTGTTGCTTATATTTGATGAGGTGTTAACGGGTTTCCGTCTTTCAATTGGTGGGGCGCAGGAGTTTTTCAATGTGAAGCCAGACCTTTCTTCGTTTGCAAAAGCAATGGCAAACGGTTATCCAATTTCAGCTTATGGTGGTAGAAAAGATATAATGAAAAAGCTTGATGATATTGTTTTGACCGCAACTTATGCTGGAGAAACTCTTTCAATATGTGCTGCTATAACTACTATTGACATAATGAAGCGAGAAAAAATTCATCAGCATCTCTTCAATGTTGGGGAGATGTTAATGAAAGGTTTCTCTGAAATAGCTATTCGCTTCGGCGTTGAGGCTAAAGTTGGTGGATTACCCGTTGCTTCGTTCTTTCTATTTAACTACAAAGATGAAAAGAAAAACAAAAGGTTACATTTCTTGCTAAATAGAGAACTTTTCAAAAGTGGAATTTTTGTATATGATCGTTGGTTCGTGTCATTCTCACATAAAGAGAAAGAAGTAACTGAAACGCTTGAAAAATTTGAATCCGCCTTAAAAAACACACTTGATTTCTATGTCAGAGAAAATTTACTTTGATTGCTTTACATATATTGGGAAATTTACGCCAAAGGACGAATGGCAACTTTACAACCGTGAACATCTGCTATCCGAGATGAAAAGATGCGGGATTTCTTATGCACTTGTTGTTCACACATTGGCTCGTGATTATGACCCAATAATTGGGAATAAAATTTTGCTTGATGAAATAAAAAAACATCCTCAACTTATACCCTGCTTTGTTTTAATGCCAGACATAACAGGCGAATTCCCAGATGTTAATTTTTATTTGCGTGATAATAATGTCAGAGCTGTAAAACTTTATCCAAAGCTTCACAGATATTTCTTTGATGAATATACATGCGGAAAAATCTTCAAGTCACTTGAAGAAAATGAAATACCTCTTTTCATTGAAGCCGGAAGGGGTTTTGATGAAAAGTTCAATCAAGCCACGCTTGATGAAATTGATACGCTGTGTTCAAATCACAAGAATCTAAATGTTGTATTGCAAGGTGTGAGATGGGAAGAGACGAGGAAAATTTTCACAATGATGAAAAAACATACTAATCTGTATATTGAATTCTCCTCGTTTCAAATCAACCGTGGGATTGAATATATTGTTGAAAATTTTGGCGCAGATAGAATCCTCTTTGGAAGTGAATTTCCTTTGAAGAGCATCGGTTCTGCGCGAACCTTTCTGGAATATTCCGAAATTAACGATGAGGATAAAATTAAAATCG
>JAPYWO010000032.1 GCA_028276305.1 Candidatus Thermokryptus sp. | reverse complement strand
CTTGAAGACCCGCAACCCCAGCACCTATAACGAAAACCTGCGCAGGCAAAATTGTACCAGCAGCAGTTGTAAGCATCGGAAACATCTTCGGAAGGTGATTTGCTGCCATAAGAACTGCCTTATAACCTGAAATCGTCGCCATTGAAGATAAAACATCCATCGTCTGAGCTCTTGAAGTCCTCGGCAAAAGTTCAAGCGCAAAAGAGATCACCCCTTTCTGAGCCACTTTTTCAACGATCTCCTTCGCAAAGAACGGCTCCATAAATCCAATCAAAATTTGACCCTCTCTCATTAAAGGAATATCCTTGCTCCCCTCAACGGGGTTTGCTCCAACAGCACGCACCTGAAGAACCACATCAGCATTTGAAAAAATCTCTTCCCTACTTTTCACAATTTGTGCTCCCTTGCTAAGATATTCCGAGTCCAAATAACCAGCCCTTTCCCCAGCCCCAGATTCAATTAATACTTCAGCTCCAGCTTTCTGAAATTGAGCGATGTTAGCAGGTATAAGTGCTACTCTTGTCTCTCCTGGGTAGGTCTCTTTCGGGACTCCGATTTTTATCATAGGTTCTGATTTTTTATTTTGAAATTGCATTCAAAATTAACAAAAAAATCCAGCTTTTCAAAATTTCCCCGGGAATTTTATAACAGCGCCGTTAATCCCACGCGCTTCCTCACTGCAAAGGTAACCTATAAATTTAGCCAAGTCGCTCGGGTCAACCCATCGCGTATAATCAGCCCCGGGCATGGCTTTTTTATTCTCTTGCGTCGCAATGATACTCGGCAAAATCACATTGCAAGTTATATCAAAATCCTTAACCTCTTCAGCTATAACCTCCGTTAAAGCTATCAACGCCGATTTTGAGACAACATAAGCCCCTCGCCCCGGAGACGGTCTCAAGGCAAGTAAAGCAGAAATGTTCACAATTCTTCCCGACCTCTTCGGTATCATATCCCTTAAAGCCCACTTTGAACATAAAAAAGCGGAACGAAGGTTCATATCAAGCATCTCATCAAATTCATCCTCTTCAAGCTCAAATATCATCTTTCCCTCGCGATAACCACCAACACAATTTATCAAAAAATCAACCCCGCCACTTTTCCTAACAAGCTTGAAAATCCTCTCAACTTCCCTTTCAACCGTCAAATCAGCTTTAACGCCGATAAGATTTTCAACCTTTTGAAATTCTTTATAAACCCTCTTGAACTTTTTCTCATCTCTATAAACCGCAAAAACACGAGCCCCAGCACTAATGAAATGCTTGACAACTTCAAATCCGAGCCCACCCGTTGAACCAGTGACGACAACATTTTTTCCATTAAACATCTTCAAATGCCGTTTTTGTTTTGAATGTATTTTAAACCTGAAGCGGTGTTAAATACGATAACAACCTCATCACTTTTTACAATCCCGCTTGCGACAAGCTTTTTAACACCAACAACACTTGCTGCGCCTTCCGGGCAAAGCAAGATACCTTCCATTTCAGCGAACTCCCTTTGCATCTTAAATATCTCATCATCTTCTACTTCAATCGCTAACCCATTGCTATCACGCAGAACTTGGAGTATCAATCTATCTGCAAACGGTTTTGGAACCCTTAAGCCGTAAGCGATTGTCTTCGCATTTTCCCAAAAGTCAGCCCGTGGTTTATTCTCACGAAATGCTTTTACTATAGGAGCACATCCCGAAGATTGAACCGCGACCATTTTTGGTAACCTTCTTTCTATCAATCCGACTTCAATCATCTCATTTATCGCAATCCAAATCCCAATTAAACCCGTTCCACCACCGGTTGGATAAACTATCCAGTCGGGAACTTCCCAACCAAGTTGTTCAACAATTTCAAAACCAAGCGTTTTCTTCCCTTGAAGCCGATATGGTTCTTTCATCGTTGAAATATCAAAGTAATCAACTTTTTGCTTTATCAACTTGACAGCGTCAGAAATCAACCCGTCAACCAATTCAACTTCAGCACCGTAAAATTTACATTCATCTAAAATTAACTTAGGCGTATCTCTTGGCGCACCTATGAAGCACTTTATCCCTGCCTTTGCACAATAAGCACTTAAAGCACTTCCTGCGTTCCCAGCTGTTGGAACAGAGATTTTATCTATGCCAAGCTCAACCGCCTTTGAAACAGCGCACGACATTCCCCTCGCTTTAAACGATAAAGTTGGGTTAAACGACTCATCCTTTAAAAACAAATTCTTCAAACCAATTTCTTCACCGAATCGCTCAAGTTTTAAAAGAGGAGTCCATCCCTCGCCCAAACTTACAACTTTCCTTTCATCAATTACAGGCAAAAACTCAAAGTATCTCCACATCCCATTTGATCTCTTGCTAAATGTCCCCTTATCAACCCTTTTCCTTATACCGTCAATATCATAAACTGCGATCAACGGCTCGTTGCAAAATTCGCAAAATTTTTGAATTTCCCTGTGATCAAATATCCGACCACAAACTGAACATTTTAAATGTAAAATATACGAGCGCATTATAAACCTCAAGATTTATTTGTAACATAGTGCGTTATAAAAGCCCCATCAACGATTTCAAATAGCAAATTCAATTCTTTAACCTTATCCTTGCTTTTCAACTCAACAGCATCTTTAAAAATTTCATCAAAATTGACCCTTTCACTAACAAATTTCAAAAAATCCGCAAGCACGACACTCACCTTCCCGAAGTTTTTCGCCAATACAAAAAGAGGCAAAGTTCCAGCTTTATTCAAAATTGAACCATCCTCAAAAACAGCATCACAGCCAGAGACAACCAAATCAACTTTCTTTACAACATAACTTAAACCGAAATCATTCACGACGAAAACATTGAACCCACTTTTAAAAAGCAAATCACCCATTTTCTCACCTTCACACTTCGGACATGAACGGAAAATATAAACCTCGTTTATAAAATCCCTCGCTTTAACAAGCGAATTAAAAACCGTCCCGCTATGACTTAAAGTCGCAATTGAAACCTTCCCCCTTTCACTGAGAAATTGCCTGAAACCTTCCGCCACCATTGAAGATGAATTTTCAAATCTCTCCCTTAACGAAAGAATTTCACTCAAAATTTCTTCCTTATCCCGAACCTCTTTTGAAAAACCCTGGACTATATCAATCAAATTCCGAAGTTGAAACAAAAGCGGATGATGTTTTCTCAATTCAACCCCGATTGAAATTAAGAGCGAATTAAAATCTTCAACCCTGTCAACTTCCCCAATCGCATCAATCAAGACGGAAAACAATTTCGTTGTTAAAACAGACGCTCCCGATTTTTTATCTCTATAGATCGCTTTTAATTTCCTATCAATCCTATAACTTCTCACATCAAATTTTTCCCTTTTCCCTTGCGAAGATGAAATATGCGGAAATAAGAACAAAAAAGGAAATCAAAGTTGATGCTATGAAACTTTCAGAAGGATTCAAGCCCTCACCTTTTATCACTATTTCAGACGGCAATTGCGCTTGAACTGGGACTTGCTTTTTTCTCGGTTGATAAACTCCAACCTCACGCACACCCGTTATCTCAAACTCAAAATAATAGTCGTAAATTTCCTTCTCAGTTTCAATGGGAAGATAAAGTCCAATCCTTTTCCCAATGTTGCCGTAAATCTCTTTTACTTTTGCATTGTCATTGAAGTCAACCACTGGATAAAGCCAGCTAACTTCATAATCGCCTGAACTTGTGAAGACATTATCAGCGGGGGCAAGATGGAGCACAACGAAAGCGTTCGGGAAGACATCAACCTGTTCTGATTTCAAACTGACGGGCGAGTAATTAAATTCATTTTCATAATTGAAATTGATAACCTTGGAAGACCTCATACCGATAAAAATTTGCGACTCGCTCAAATTAAACCAAATTTTTTCACTTCTTTTATTCTTCAACCTCAAATGGATGAAAGCATCATCAATCACAAACTCAACTTTGATATTTTGGTCGGAAAAGTAAAGTTTTTCCCTTATGACTGGCTTGACGATTTTGTAAATATACTCATACTTTTTTCCGTAGGGGATGATTTTAGAATCTCCCTTTTTAGGTGGGTCTTCAATGGTTTGCCTTGAGCCAGCACAACCTAAAATAAAGATTAACAAAACGAGGAGATTTTTCTTCATTCAGGCATTGCGAATTTATTTTTAAAATCTGTATCGCAATGTCAAAACGAAATTCCGAGCGGAGTTTTCCTCATCGGTGATTAAACTATAATACGAATTCCCGAGATTATAGCTATACTGCGTGTGAACTGTGCTCCACTTCCCGGTCACATAAGCGAAATCAATAAGAAGCGTCTTTTGTAAAAGAACGCTTAAACCAAAACTCAAAGACCTTACAGATCTGCTTGTAATCCCCTTGTCCTCAAGATAAGGCGATGGACGGTAAGAATAACCTGTCCTCAACTTGACCTGTTCAAAGAAAGGAAGCGTAACTTCCACACCACCACTCAAAATAAATGTCTCGGTGAAAATCTGCTTTATTTCCCTATTCAACTGAACAAGGTCTGGGTTATTCTTAAACTCCATCTGTCTCCAATCAACATAAACAACATCTCCAGCTATCAAGACGACATCTTTTAGGTTAAAAGACACGCCAGCGCCAAAATAAAAAGGTGACACAACATCATATCTTGAAACTCCAGAGTAAGAATAAGAAAACGAATCTCCATTATCAAAAGAGCTTTCACCGCTCCTTGAATAGTTCTCTTTAACGCTCAATGACATCGGTAATCTCGTCATCAACCCAAATCTAAAAGTTCTGCTTCTGTACATCAAACCAGCATTTGCGGAGAAACCACTGACGCTTGCATCTATCAAATCAGAAACCGTCAAACTTTTGAAATCCCACGGGTAATCCCTATAAAAATTTCTAACATCACTTTCAATAAATTGGCGGTCGTATTTATAACTTCCGGTTACAATTGCCAGGGTCAATCCGACCGATAAATTTTCCGCTATGTCAATTGCCCCAGAGACGAACCATTGATTTAAACCGCCACTTTCATACAATGTTATCTTCTGTTGGACATTGCGCAAAATTTGAGTCGCCCCAGTAGAATCTTCAAGTCCGAGCTTCCAAGCAAGGTCAAAATCGGGGTTTGGGTCATAAAGTGAAGGAACTATTGAACTTTCCGAGTTGAAAAGCAAAAGGGACAATGTCCCTGTGAAATCCGAGACCCTTGCGTATCCACCGGCAAATACCAAACTCCCGCGTATAGTTGGGACTGGCATGACAAGCGCAACTGTTCCAAGCGATGTGTTTGTATTTTCAAATGAATTTGAATATCCCGTAACTTTTGACAAATTTTTCAAACTGAGATAATTCAAACCACCAGCAAACTCAAATCTTTTTATCTGCGCAAGTCCAGCTGGATTCCAGAATACAGCCGAGTAATCATCGGAGACGCCAATATAAGAAAAGCCAAGCCCAATTGCCCTCGCACCAAGACCGAGATTTAAATTTGAATACCTCAAAGCATCGTCAGGAAATTGCGAATAAGCGAGGTTGAAAACGAGGAACAATATCGCTGTTAATTTCTTCATTTTCTTCTTGAACCGATATTTCTTTTTCCTTCCTTGTTTTGTTCGCTTTCTTTATTCTGCTCTCGGGAGTTCCCATCCGATGAGCGCAAATTACCAGAGCTTCTTGCCCCCTCGGACTTCACCTCACTTCCCTTACTAATTGAACCGGTTGACGATGATTTTGAAGAGGAATCCGAACCCGATGGCGTCCTTGAAGGTGGCGGTGGAGAAAACGACTCGTTTGACGGTGTTCTATGCGTCCCAAACTCACGCGTTCTTTCAAAAACTGAACCAGTTGAAGAACCGCTTACGGTATCTGCTTCCATATTAACCCAAGAAAACCACCAAGGATAATTATAATAAGCCCAAGCCGACGCATTATGAGCAGGCATCAAGTTATAAAAATATTCAAGTTCAGCCCTTGAATGACAACTTGAACAATTGCTCCTATAACTTACATGTGAAGTATAAACCCCACCGGAAGAATCTTCATAATTCACCTCGGGATGTTTTATAATCGTATAACAGCCAGCGAAAATCAAAAGTACGAAAATTAAATTTCTCATTTTCTCCTGCTCCCTGTTTGTCTTCTATCCTGCGTTGCTGTGTTATCACTTTGCCTAAAACCATTAGACACTCCTGAATAATGCGGAGTTAGACTGATCTGGGGTTGAGAACCTTGAAAATGCTTGGGATGCTCAATCAACATACTTCTGCCAGTGTCATAATCTCTATATAATTGAATCTGTGAGCTCCTGTGAGAACCGCTTCTGCGTGGAGGCGTTGAATCATTTCTCGGCTTCTGTCCCTCGTTCCCAGACCTTGGCTCAACTCTCGGTGCAAGTGTCCCTCGTGTTGAACCTATATTTCTCGGTGATTCACTCCTTACGCCACTTCTTTCAACCCCGGGTGTTTCTCTACCTGAAGACCCTGACGGTTTTCTCAAAGTTCCCTCAGATGAACCGCCTTGAACACTGCCACCTGAATTCACCGCAGGCGCAGACCTCGTCGGCACAGAGAAAGTTACACCCGTTTCGTCCCCACTTCTACCTCCACCTGAACGCGTTGAGCCAAAGTTTCTCGTCCTGTAAACTATCGCCTTCCCGCCGGAGACAGGATAATACGGATTGTTAATCACAATTATAATCGGAGCCCTATACCACCACGGGTAATAATACCATCCCGGGAAATAAAGATATGAATAGTATCTATCCCACCAATACCAGTCCCAATCCCACCACCAATATCTATCCCACCAAAACGGATCGTAATTCCACCACTCACCCCATCCAAAGACAAATCCCGGCGTGTAATACCTGAAGAAAAGATAATATCTCGGATAAGGGAGATAATAACGATAGACATAACTTTGATAATACCAAGAATTGTAATCGTCGGTGTAGTAGGAATAATTTTTCTCTTTTTTGCTCTCAAAACTCTGATAGCCCTCATCTTCCCTTACAGTTCCGATCTGCGTATAACACCCCCAAAGGAAAAGCGTTGCAAGAGCGAGAAAAATTAGTTTTTTCATGGCTCACACCTCCAAAATATCTTAAAGTTCCTTTTCAAATACTTTAACAAAACAAAAAGGCAAAAAATTCTTCAAAGTCCTTGAATATACTCAAGTTTCACAACCCTTGAATTTCCCGGCTCTTTATTCACAAGTATATCTTTCCAATTAAACTCAATCGTGAAGCCACTCCCAAGCGACCACCTTATCCCAGCGTTTAAATAACCTTTCCCAGAGCCAAGTGCATTTGCAGAATTATCATTCACAGCGAAATTATATTCAACGGAAAAAGTTATATCTTTCCCTATCGTTTTATCAAAGCCGATGTAATAATTCAATGACTTATCCCCGTCATCTTTTTCAAGTGAATAATTAATTCCACCGTGAACGGATGAATATCCGAGGAACTTAAATGATTTACTCGCAACGGCGTAAAACCCCGGCGATTTAAATTCATATCTTTTCAAACCATCAATATATCCCTCTCTTCCCTGCGAATCAAAGCCAAAGGCGATCGCTGGAAAACTCACGCTTTCATCGATTATCCTTATCTTCAAATTCACCCCGGGAAGTTTATACCAATTCACATTTCCATTGCCGATTATCTTTGTCCCGCCGTAAGAGATACCGAAATTCAATCTGTTAAATGCTGATGCAGTAAGACGAAGCATTAAACCGCCATCTGCGAAAAAATCAGCGTCAAGCGCCACGCTGTTTGATTTCAAAAGCCCAGCTGTGGGCATATCAACGATGAATCTTTGCTGAAAATTTGCCGACGCCCCAGCTGAACCCTGCCCTAACAAGTAATTGATTAAAACAACGAACAAAATTAAAAACCTCAAGACCAAACCCATTTACAAAACTCCTTTAAATTTGAATGCTACACTAAAAATAGCAAAAAAATTAAAACTTTTCAATTCCTCAAAAGCGCCGTCAAGCGAACCTTGAAAATCTTATAAATTTTTGATAACTTTTTTCAAAAAAGGCGCACCAATATGAAAAAGATATTCCCGTTAATTTTAGCTCTTGCGGTTTTCCAGCCGTTACAATCTCAACATAAACTCGGTCTTGGCGTTTATCTTGGAGCGCCAACCGGCGTAACAGGCAAATTCATCTTGTCAAACTCAAACTCGGTTGATTTAACCTTAGCGTGGCGTTTTAATGACGCTTTATTCCTGCAAGGACATTACATCTTCAATTTGAGTGAACTTCAAAGATACGGCGACGGGACTTTTAATCTATACGCAGGACCAGGTTTATTTTTCAAAGCTTCTTCAAAGAAAGATGACTTCATCGGTGCAAGCGCCAATCTCGGCGTGAACTTTTTCCTGAAGAAAAGATATGAATTTTTCATAGAAATCTCACCAAAACTTGGATTAATCCCGGGGACCGACTTTGACATCACTGGTGGGATCGGGTTTAGGTTTTTCTTCTAAAATAAACCCGCTGTTAAAATGAAAAAAATAAAACTTCTTGAAATAGCGCATGCAAGATCGGGTGATAAAGGAAATTCCGCAAATATCGGCTTGATCGCAAGAAAGCCGGAATATTATCCCCTGCTTGTGGAAAAGGTAACCGCGGAAGTAGTAAAAAAACACTTTGAAGGAATTTGTC
>JAPYWO010000031.1 GCA_028276305.1 Candidatus Thermokryptus sp. | reverse complement strand
TTATAATGCTAACGGGATGGGGAATTGATATAACGGTGAATGACGCTAAAAAAAGAGGCGTTGATTATTTGATAACCAAACCTTTTGAACTTGATGAACTTCTGCTTATCGTTAATAATGCCATTCAATCAATAAACAAAAAGTGAGAGGCGATAATTCTAAAAAGTAGATAAAGCGAGAGAACAGTTGAGTTCGTGATGTTAAAGCTTAAAACTGTCCTGTAATTTTGCATCTCTTTTTGAAGATGAAAATTCTTTTCAAACCTATCAACAGCGAGAAATCCGATCAAGAAATAAAGTATTGCCCCGATCAACTCATAGAGCGTAAATCTCCCCGCTACGACAACAGTTGCGGTTACCCCAGCGATTGAGAGCATCACCTTTGCAATTCCGAACGCTCTGGTCTCGCCGAGATTCTCAATGAAGTGGTCACCTTTTCTTTCCGAGTCCTCCGAAATTCTGTAAACAAGTGATAAAGTATAGAAGCCAGCTACAAAAGTAACCGCCGAGATAAATCCAACGATGTTGAATAAATCTTTGAAAAAATTATTTAAGTTGGTCCCACAAAGCCATCCGCTACCGAATCCAGCAATTGCGTAAGAAAATGAGAGCACCAGAATACCCCAAAAGGGTTTTGACTTTATACCTGTAAATGGGAGCGAAAATAAAACGAATAAAAGCGTTGCAATTGTCAAAGCATAAAAGCAATTTGATCCAAAACTTATAAAAATACCCGCCAAAAGAAAAATCAAAGAGACAGAAAATGTAAACTTGGACGCTGGCTTGATGTCCCAGAGCCCCGATATCAAACCCTTTCTTTTGTCAAAGTATGCGAAAATTCCATTCATACCGGGATAAATCAAAAGATGTAAAATTAAAATCCCGATCCAAAACCTCGCTGTTATATCCGCTCCACTTAAAACATAGCCCCAAAGAAATAAAGGAAGAAAAGCGAAAGAGATGTTAAAACGAAGATGGAAAAAGGTGCTTTTCAACTCCATAACGAAAGATTTCATCCCTGACCTGTTGCTTTTGTTTTTAATTTTAAAATGATGGACTCGCTTTCGGTTTTAAGTACCACATAGTTAGTAGTTGATGTTTGCCCATGATGAATTATGTTTGCGTTTAACACATCAACGCTTTTATAAACTGTGTCAAATTGAACGATGATAAAGACATCTTTTTGATTTGTCTTGATTTTTATCTCATCGTTTGAGAACTCATATTCAATTTTTAAATCGTCAAACTTTTTCATCTCTTCGTAAGCATCCTCACACTTCATGAACCTCAAATAAGGGTAATTTTCTTTTAAGGTTTTGACCCAGTCCCTAAACTTAAAGTAAAGTCCTTCTTCCTTTGCCCCGCGCCACGGCAAACTGAACCAATTTCTTATAAGCTCAGGATTTTCAACTTCTTCCGGTGTGTAAATTACATCGTCTGGATGGATGAAGTGCGTCCAGACGCCTAACATCGCAATAGCACTTAAAATTATCGTCTTCGTATAATCGTCAATCATAAATCCAGCTGAAACCCTCGGTATACAATAAAATTTCCCATTCCAAGGCTCTGGACCAAATTCCCTTCTTTGACCGAGTTCAAAAAAGCCAGCGTATAGTCCAGCGATCACTTTGATAGATGGAGCCGACTGCGCAAGCGCTTGAACTCCAACTGAATCAATTAAATTCGTCGGCGGTATGTATGTTACCGGTGGATTTCCAAGCCCTTCCTCTTTCCACTTTTTCATGGCATATTCTATAGCTCTTTTCATATTCTCAATGTTTTCCCACTCATCAACCAAAAGGGGTACATGATTGTAGCCATGAAACCCAAGCTCATGATTAATTTTTAACTGCTTTGCTATCATTTTTGAAACCTCAATCTCCTTGCTGAGAACACTCGCTTTTCCGATTCTCCACTCATTCAAGTGAAAGGGTGGCGTTATACTCGCCCCGTAGTTGAAGACAAGACCCGCGGTGTATTTTAACCCGAACTCGTTTGATAATTTGAGCATATCGGGATAAAAAACTAAAAAATGAAACTCCGCCAAGTTCATTTTGAATTCGTCCAATACAATCTTTTTTACCGCATTGGGAACAGAAGTTGGGAAATCGTCAATAAAAATGACGGAAAAATTCGCCATCGGTTGAACAAATTTTGATGAGACAGAAGCGATCGTTTGCGTTATGAAACCACGAAAAGACCTATTTGAAAGAATAGAAGAGTTCCAATAAGTGACTTTCCCCTTGCCATATCTTAAATTCCAAACCACAGGTGTTCCAGAAGATGTGGTCGCAATTATATTTTTGTCACCAACATGGACGAAATCAAACATTGAAAGATCGCGAAGTATTGAATCAGAAATTGCTGTTCCTTTTAAACCAGGGATGAAATCGGTTTTAAAATGAAGACCTGAACGACCTTGTTTTAAAAATGGTTGGTTTTTATCCCTGATCTTAACTCCAAAGATGTCGTGTAAATTTTCATTGTATCCGCGGTAAATAACCGCAAGACCTCCCCCTGACGAAACAAATGACTTTAAATTTTCGCAATCCGATTTTGTAAGTTTTTTTATGAATTCTGTCGCAAGGGCTATCGCAAAGTAATTTCCGAGTTTTGAAAGTTCGCCACCTTTGTAGTTTTTTAGGTCTATCTCGTCATATAAAAGTTTTGCGTATTTAAAAGACATCCTTGCGTTTTCAACACATTCAAGAGAGTAAAAGTCAGAAGAGTCATATATAAGAAGTAGCTTTTCGCTTTTTTGTATCGTCAAGTTGATTTCGTTTCTTTTCTCGCTACAACTTGAAAGAACTAAGAATGGGAGGAGAAAGAGTATTTTAAAATGACCTTTCCGCATCGTCAAGCGTTTCGTAAAATTCAAAATGTTTCTCCGTTCTCGTTATCTCAAAAAGTTTTCTTATCCTTTGATTGACATTTGCGAATTTTATAGTTCCGCCCTTTTCTTTTGCGTTTCTGTAAGCGACAACTATAATTCCAAGACCTGAGCTGTCAATGAAAGTCACCTCGGAAAAATCAATGATTATATTTACCTTTCCCTTTTCAATCAAGCCCTTGAATAGTTCTCTTGCTTGAATTGAACTGCCGACATCAAGTTCCCCTTTAAGTTTAACTATTGCGTAGTTGTTTTTTTCCGTGACATTGTATTCCATTTTGCTTTCCAATTTTTTTGTTTTTACTCTTTCAATCCATTCAAGGAAAATGAAGCATTCATCGCAAGTGTAATCGCCGTGAAACCTGCACATATTTTCAGGCGATTGCCAGCACTTTTTCAATTTGCTTTCATAGACAGGACATCTTGAACATACATCTTTCGGCTCACCTTTGAATTTCCAGCACTCTTCAATCCAATTTGTTCCCGCATTTTGCCTTTTTTCATTCATAACTGAGAAAAAGGCAGAGACGATTTTAGGATCAAATTGAGAGCCCGATCTTTGCCTTATCTCTGCTTCAAGTTGTGAGTAGCTGAGCGCTTTTCTTAACTTTGAATTTGATGACATCTCAACGAAAAATTCACAAAGTCCAAGGATTCTACCAAACAATGGTATTTCCTCGCCTTTTAAACCTTGAGGGAAACCCCACCCGTCATACCATTCTTGATGCGTTCTAACGCCTTCAATTATATCCGGGCTTATCGGTAGAATTTCAAGCATGCTCGCTCCAATTATCGGATGATTGAAATCAGCTTGGTAGTCCTCACCTATGTCAACGACACCGCACATGCCAACATCGTGAAGGAGAGCCGAAATTTTAAGCTCTCTGATTTTTTCCATTTCAAGTCCAAGTTTTTTCCCTATCTCAATCGCAAGGTTCGTAACCCTGTTTGAGTGTCCAGCTGTAAATTCACTTCTCATATCATATGCTTCAGCTAAAGCCATCAATGTTTTCAGGTATCTTTCGCTGAATTGGTTAAAAAGGTCAAAATTCTGAACAACGATTTTTATCTGCTCAACGAAAGAAGAGAGAATTTTCAGAGCGAATTCCTCAAATTGTTTTAATTTCTTGAAATTTATCAGCGAAAATATCCCCAGCAATTTCTTCTCTTCCGCAAGCGGAACTGCAATTATTGAATTCACCTTGAACTTCAACAAAAAATCAAAATCGCGAACTATCATCTCCTCTCCGACCCATTCAAAGAGTCCAGTGTCGGGATTTAGGTCAAGGTTATTTATAAAATCATCGGACAGGTTTTTGCTCGCTTTCAATTTCATCCTTTTGACTTTGTCATCCCACATCGCTATAAAGCCAGCATCGCTTCCCGTGGCGGTGATAGCAAGTTCAAGAAGGAGGTTTAAGAATTTATTCATTTCAAGAGTTGAGCCAAGCATCTTTTTGCTGACATTTGCCCGTGACTCAAGAAGGCGAATTTTTGAGCGCATTTCCTCCCCAAGCTTTATCTGCCTCAAAGCGATGGCACAAGCTTCTGAGAAATTCTTCATCCAGAGGACTATTTCCTTGTCAAGGGATTCGCGCTCATATGGACCACAAAAGGCGTTGCCGATATATTTGCCAGATAAATAAAGCGGGATGTTGATGAATTCCCCAGCCCAAATCAAAGCGTAACCGAAGTTTTTATATTCATCTCTTAAAACCATCTTTAACTCCGGCTCTTTTATTGACTCGCTCACCTCTTCATCAAGTTTATCTATCCTTTCGCTTCTTAAACGCATGCTTTCAAGTATTAAACCTTCACCAGAAGCGGAGACGGAGTAAATATAGTAAGCTGGCGCCTTAAAGACGCCCTCAAGCACATCAAATATAAATTCAAAACCCTCAGCTGACGACTTTTCAAAAAACATAAATTTCCCGAATTCCCTCCACACATCAACAAGCTTCCTTTCCTCTTTTCTAAGGATTCTGCTTAACATCACTTTTGCGAAATTACTTTTTTAACTATCTCAATTATTCCCGATGGGCTGAATGGTTTCGGGACATATTCATTAGCACCTGAATCAAGCATAGCCCTTACCTCAGATTCCTCCCCCATAGCGGTTAACATGACGATATATATGTCTTTGAGCTCTGGGTCCTGTTTCACCTCGCGACATACCTCAATCCCGTTTTTACCAGGCATCATAACATCAAGAAATACAAGCTCGGGTTTCTCTTTTCTTATCATCTCTATTGCGGTTTCGCCATCACCTGCTATTAAAATTTCAACATCAAGTTTGCGCAGGATAAACTCAAGCAATCGCTGAACCGTTATGTCATCGTCGGCTACGAGAATTTTATACGCCATTTCATCACCTCAAACCTTTTTTATTACGAGCAATGTTATATCGTCCTTTTGTTCGGCGTTTCCCTTAAATTTCAAAGCGCTCTCATAAATCGTATTGCAAATCTCCATGGCGGATTTATCCCTTGTATCAAAGATTAATTTCTTTAGGTTTTCAATTCCAAAAAATTCGCCACTTTCATTTCTCAGTTCTGTCAAACCATCTGTAAAGGCAAGTATTATATCTCCGGTTGAAAGTGAGATTTGATTGACTTCGTAATTTTCCCCTTCAAACAAACCCACTGGCGCTCCGTGAACCTCAAGCTCAAAAATTTCATTGTTTTTTCGTCTGAAAAATAAAGGTGGAACATGACCAGCGTTTGAATAGGTGACCGTCCCCTCTGTTGGGTTATATTCGCCCACGAAAATCGTTGAATACATCCCTATTTCAGAGGTGTCTTTATAAATGACATCGTTTATAAGAGAAAGAAAGTCACCAGTGGACTTTGAAAACTCATACATTAATTTCACAATGCTCCTCAAGCTTGATAGCAAAAGAGCCGAGCTTATACCGTGCCCTGACACATCGGCGATTAAAAAAATCCTCCTCCCTTTATCCGTTATGAAATCGTAATAATCACCACCTATGACTGAGCTCGGTTTTATGAGTGCAAATATATCAAGACCTTCAAATCTTGGTATGAACTTGGGGAGCAAATTTTCTTGAATCCTTTTTGCGAGCTCAATCTCGTGCCTTACAACCTCAGCTCTTTTTATCTCCTCAATAAGTCGGTTTCTGTAAAGTATTATACCAGCATAGTTACCAAGTGTTAATAGAAGTTTGGCATCCGTTGTATCAAATTCAGTTTTATCGCTACACACAAAAATTCCACCTATAGGTTTTTCCCCCGAAAGCATCGGAACAGCCATCTTCCTTGACAAAATTATAAAATTTCTTTGTTTAATCGCTTTATCAATCAATCTTTCAGCTTCAAATTTCATATTCTCATCAACCACGCCACTTGCGTATTTTTGATTTAGAGCATCACCTTCAAAAATTCCAATTATACATGCCATTGGCGATAAAATTGAGTTGATTTTCTCCATAATTATCTTCACTATCTCAACTTCATCAAATACCAAACTTGCCCTTGCGATGATGTCATAAACGATGCCAAGTTCCTCTTGCCTATTTGCGAGTTCCTTGACAAGTTGTTCTATATAACCCTCATAGTTCAAAAGCTCGGTGTATAAAAATTTCAAAAGCTCAACTTCCATTTGTGCGTTCTCCGACGGCTTAACATAAAGAAACATCGTTCCATAATTTGACATCAACTCAACTTTTATCCCGCTTTCAAAGTCCTCAAACTCACCCGTCTTAGCTATCAATTTCCCATTTCCGTCAACTACAGCAAACTTAGATTTTGAAAACCTTGAGAATTTCTCCGTGTATATTTTTATAAGGCGCTCAATCACTTTTTAACTTCATTAGTTTATAGGCTTTCACATACCTGCCTTTAAAATATATCTGTGTCCTCGCATACTTATAGTTTACACAAATTGAGTCAAGGACCTCTGCCGGATTTTCAATCGGTGGTAAAAACGCTCTGTTTATTTTATTCATCGCTTCCTTCTCTGGAACGAGAACATAAACCACATCGTAAAGATTTTTGACATCATCTATTAAAATATAATTTTTTGCAAAATATTCCCAATCCATAAACCATGCCCAATTTTCAACCATCGCCCTTGTCCCACGATGAGAGACGATTGCGAATGAAAATGGCAAGTTATCCTTGCGTATTTTTTCAACAAGAATTACAAATTCATCAGGTTCAACCGTGGCATCAAGTTTCACAGAACCTGCAAGAATACCACTGACACTGACAAGAGAAGCCACAAGTAAAGTTATAGCATCGTGTAAAGTTTTTTCGCTCTTTAAAATTTTTGATATAAGGAAGGAAAGCCAGATAACTGATAGAATAAATGCAAGCGGGTAAAGTTGCTCATATGGGATGAAGTTTAAAATTGAAAATTCGCAGAGCAAGATCAACACGATCAAGCTTAAAGTTGATATGCTATAAAACATCAACCCGGAGAAAAATCCTATGATGGAGCCAAGCAGTGAGACAAGGGTTGAAAAAAAACGAATCTCTCGGGATACAACATCGGCTATCTCCTGATTGTAGAGCAAAGTGAAAGTTAAGCTCATAAGCTTGGGGTTTTGGCGGAGAATGAAAAGTTCAAAAACGAGAAGCGATGGGAAAATCAGGAAAGCGAGAAAGATTGGGAAAATTTTCCCTTTCCTTTTCCAAATTTCAAAAATTTCCCCTGTCAAGATCAACATGCTTAAAATAAATCCAGTGAAAAGGTCAATTAAAAATGCGCTCAATATCCCGGCAAGCTTGAATGTGAAGTTTAAATTCTCATCCTTCCAAAAGTATAAGATGAAAAGAGCCCATGAAATCCCAAGTAAAAAAGAACTTCCTTCAACGGGATTGGAAACCAAATTAAGATGTGGGAAGATGAACGCTATAATTGAACCGCTCAAAATCACCGATTTTAAGTCGTTGGTCAACCTAAATGTTAAGATTGAAACCCCGGAAAATAACAGCATGAAGTTAAAAGCGCCGAATAAATGAATTACTTGATGTTGGTTTACTCCGAAAATTGAGGCAAAAAAAGCGGAAAGTGAGCATATCCCAAGATTTGTAAGTGTTAAGTTGAAGTTGTTCGTTAAAATTGATGTCGTTTTGACGAGGAGATTGTGTTGATGTAGATTGAAAAATGAGGCGTTTTCAAACGCTGGCTTTACCCACATAAATAACCCAAGCACATATATGGTGAAGACCGCAATGATATTTGTTATGTTTATTTTCGTTTTGAAAGGTTTCACTTTTAAGGTGATGTTTCCGTCAAGCAAATCGTAAATTTTTTGATTCAAAGTTATTTTAAAAATCTCAAATTTTTTGCCTCTTTTTGCGACGAAGAAATCAAGCGAGATGAAAAGGGAGATAAGAAAGATTATGAAAGCCAGGTCAAACGATTTTAAAGCGGTTGCGACCGATGAGGCGAAAAGCAAAATTGTAAAGAACAAATAGAAATGTCTCCAAAAACAAATCCGCTTATCGCATTCGCTCCAAAACCTTAGCTTCCAGAAGATGAATGAGATTAAAGCTATGCCGAGATGAAGTTTTAATATGTAGAGAACTTTTTCAAACATCTCAAAAAGCGGAATAGTATTGGTAATCTATTGTTTTTAAAAATTTCAGCATATACCAAGTTGAAGTAATTGCGAACATAAATGAACCAAGTGTAAAGCCGAGCACCCCGTATTCCCAATTTATCAATCTGCTTGAGATCAACCCAACTACAAGGTCAACGAGGAGAGCGCTTCTTATCGCTTTAAGTCCAAATTCCGGCTTCCAAAGTGTGAAGAAGAAAAGATTAT
>JAPYWO010000030.1 GCA_028276305.1 Candidatus Thermokryptus sp. | reverse complement strand
GTGACGCTTTGAAAGTTTATTTAAAGGTTGATGAATCTTTGGATTTAAATTCGCTTGATAGCGAAGAAATTTTTTATATACGCTTGAACGAGGGACATTGTGCGAGGTTGGCTGGTGAATTTGCTTTGGCTGTAAAGTATTACAAGATGGCTTTGAAGATTGCCGAGAAAATTGACGAAAGGGCTAAGGCGGACGCATTGGCTGGATTGGGAACGGCTTTCAGAACGATCGGTAAGTTTGAGGATGCGATAGAAAGTTTTAAAAAAGCTTTTAAAATCTACAAAAAACTAAACGATATTGAAGGACAAGCGTATATCTATTGGGCTTTGGGCGGGACATTTAGATTTATGGGATACTTCAAAAAATCTTTTAAATCATTTAAAAAAGCGCTTATGATTTATGAAAGCATCCCTGATATGAATGGCATGGGGTATACGCTTTGTGGGCTTGGCGGTGTCTCAAGGATGATGGGGAATTTTGAACTCTCGCTTGACTTTTATACAAGGGCAAATCTTATTATGAGAGACCTCAGAGATAAATTTGGAATCGCATATTCGTATTGTGGTTTGGCGAACGCAAGCAGGATGTTTCTTGATTTTGACCTTGCCGAGAAATATTTTGACCTTGCGACGAAAAATTATGAGAAAATAGGCGATAGAATAAATTATGCCTATACGCTTTGGGGCGAAGGGACACTTGCGAAGATAAAAAATGATTTTGATCAAGCTTTAGAAAAATTTTCAAAAGCCGAAGAAATTTTTTCCCAAGCAGGCGATAAAAGGGGTTTGATCTATGCCGAACTTGGTAAAATTGAGGTCAATTTCATTTTGAATGGCAAGTTTCAAAATAAAGAAATCAAACGACTTTTACAGATCTCGGAGAGGATGGGATATAATTTTGAGCGACTTCACATTATGCTTGTTGAAAGGTTAATTAAAAATGAAAATGTTGAGGATATTTTTTCGGGTTATTTGAAGCTCGGTTCAAAGTTTTTCAAAAGGGTGGATGTTAAATTGCCTTTGAATTTGCCTTAAAAATCAATTAAAGGTTGAAAAGATGCGAAAGAAACTTGGCGTATTTGATTTTCTAAATGCAAAGCCATTGATTTACGCAATAGAGAAGGATAAAATCTCACATAATTTTGAACTTGTATATGATATCCCATCGCAGATTGCGGTCAAACTTTTAAATAAAGAGATAGACGCTGGGCTTGTCCCTTCAATTCACTATGCTAAGTATTCAGTTAAATATCGCATAGTCCCAGGGGTTTGTATCGCATCGCATGGGGCTGTGAATAGCATACGGCTTTATTTCAGAAAGGATTTAAAAGATATAAAAACTGTAGCCGTTGATATAAGCTCAATGACATCGGTCGTTCTTGCAAGGGTGATACTTTCCGAAAAATATGATGTTCAACCGAAGTTTATCGCTATGAGACCAAACCTTGCGGATATGCTCTTGGAGGCAGATGCTGCGCTTTTGATCGGCGACCATGCGCTTTTTGAAAAAACGGGTTATGAATCATACCTTGATCTTGGAGATGAATGGGATGACCTCACTGGATTGCCCTTTGTTTACGCTTTGTGGGTTGGGAGAAGGGAAAGTTTAAGTGAAGAGGATGTGTTTGCTTTGGTGAAAGCGAAAGATTATGGGATACAAAACATTGATACCATTTCTTATGAAGCAAGCCAAAGGTATGGGGTTGATTTTGATTTTTGTAAAAGTTATTTAACGGAGAATTTGTTTTACGAACTCGGTGAGCGAGAGATAGCGGGGATGAAGGAATTTTTCACCTACGCTTTTTACTACGGCGTAATTGATTTCATACCAGAGATAAAATTTTATGAATTTGAAAAAGTAAAGGGGAGTTGAAGATGAAAACAATGTTGATTTTAATCCCGGATATAAGGGAGTTGATACAAGCGGAGAGGACGGAGGAATTGGCAGATATACTTGATGATTTACACCCAGTTGATATCGCTGAGATAATATCTGAGCTTCAAGGCGAGGAAAAGGTTAAACTATTTAATCTCGTTCGGAAGGAGAAAGCGATTGATGTTTTTGACGAGCTTGATGAGGATGATCAAATTTACATCCTTGAGCATCTGCCAGCCGAAAGCAAAGCATATCTTTTAAACGAAATGTCCCCGGATGAGAGAGCAGACCTTTTTGAGGAGTTGACCACTGAAAAGAGCCAAGAGTATGAAGCTTTGATGACTGAGGAAGCGAGAAGGGAAGTTGAAATTTTGACCGCTTATCCGTCTGAGACAGCCGGTGGATTGATGACGACTGAATATGCTTCGGTTGTTGAGAGTATGACGGTTGGGGAAGCGATTGATTTTTTGAGGATGACCGCGCCAGATAAAGAAACAATTTATTCAATTTATGTGACGAGCGAGAAAGGCGTTTTAGTTGGGGTGGTTCAGTTGAAGGATTTGATTTTATCCGACCCAAGGAGAAAGATAAGCGATATAATGGATGAAAAGGTGATAAGCGTTGATGTTGACACCGACCAAGAGGAAGTCGCAAGGGTGATGAAAAAGTACAATTTGACGGTCATACCTGTTGTTGATAAATACAGAAAACTTCTTGGTATAATTACGGTTGATGATATAATTGATGTCATACAGGAGGAAGCATCGGAGGATATTGCTAAGATGGTGGGTACGCAACTTGAGGACATTGAGACATTGCTTTCACCTTTGAAGTCGGCTCGGTTAAGGATGCCTTGGTTGATCTTGACCTATATAGGCGAGATTTTCGTGTCATTTATAGTCAAACACTTTGAGCCAACACTTCAACAGATAATTGCTCTTGCGTCATATATGCCATTAATAGCTGCAATGGGTGGAAATGTTGGAACACAGGCGTCAACTATTTGCGTTCGCGGGCTTGCAACCGGAAGTATAAAGATATCGGATTTAACTAAAGTCCTCGTCAAGGAAACTCTTGCTGGCTCAATAATGGGAATTGTTTATGGTTTTGTTCTTGCTTTGATAACTTTACTCGTTTATGGTTTTAAATACTCGTATACACTGCCGATAACTGTTTTTATAGGTTGTACTGCTTCAATGACTTTCTCCTCAATCATGGGGACGATTGAACCGTTTGTCCTTATAAAACTGAAAAGGGACCCTGCAACCGCCGTCGGTCCACTTGTCACAACTGGAACTGATATTTTAAGCACAGCGACATATTTGTCTATAGCAACATTGCTATTAAAAATTTTTAGTTGATGAAAATTCTCGTTGCTTATTTTTCTTACACGGGGCGAACAGAGAAGGTTGCGAGCTTGATTTGTGAAAATTTTTCTAAGTTTAAAGTTGAATTTGACCTCGTTAAAATTCAGCCGATTCTAAATCTGCCGTATATTTTCTGGCTCTTGCTTTCGTTTGTCCCGAAACTCCCATTCCCGTTGAAAAAATTTAAATTGAACAATGTTTATGACATCATCGTATTGGGTACTCCGAAGTGGACATTGAATTGCCCTCCGGTTACTTCGTTTGTTAATTTTTTGAGATCAAACTTCAAGGATGCGAAGAAGCCCAAAGTCGCTTTTTACATAACTTATGGTGGTTTTAAAGAGGATGCTTTTATTGAAAAGTTCCTGAAAATTTTTAAAGCGAACGGTTTTGATGTTGTTGAATTTGACAAATTCAAGAGAAGGGACATAGATGAGGGAAGAGTTTTAGAGAGGATTGAAAATTTCGTCAGGAAAATTTTTGTGCATCTCAATCAATCCATTTAACTTTGATACTGCCTAGCCCTGACTCAATAAAGAGTTTTATTTTCTTTTTTGCATCGTTGTAATTGTAACTTATGAACGAGCCGTCTCGCTTATAAAAATCATCAAATTTTTTCGGTGAGAAAAGCCCGGATGATGTTGATATAACTGCGCCGATATCTCTGGGGATGCGAATGTTAAGATCACCAAGCCCAAGCGATAATTTCAAATCCGCCTCATCTAAAATCTCACCAGAGAGGTCAATGTCAAACGAGCCCATACCTCCGGAGAAGGTGAACTTTCTAAACTTTGCGTTTCCGAGATTTTCAATTTTAAACTCTGAAACCCCGGTTTCAACCTCAAGTTTTCGCATTATCATCTTGTTGGGTTGCGTAAACTTCAACTTCGCACTGCTCACGCCTGTTGAAATTTTTAAATTTTTCACACTCATACCTCCCAATTCAATTACTGCGTAACTTGCCCCAAATTCAACTTCAAGCGAAGTCGGGATATCATCGCATAGTTTTATATACCACTTTTCATCATCGGTATTTTTTAAAATCCCCTTTTTTGTTTCAAATTCCAGATATCCGATTTCATCTTCAACATAGTAATTTACATCAACGATCGTTTTCCCTTTTTCAGAGCGACCGTCAATTATTGCAATTTTATCCCTTTCGCCCGGGGAAATATAAAATGTCCCAGCGCTTCCGAAAATCTTCACCTTCAATTCCTTTTCATCGCTTCTCGGTATCTCTTTATGAAATTTTGTTTGGGATAAAAGAAATTGAGTTAAGAGGACGAGATAAAGTATTTTGAATTTATATCGCAACAATTTTTGACAATGTAAATTTGTTTTTCGCTTCCGTTAAATTATACGAAAAGATGGACGAGGCGTTTCAATAATGTCTTAATTTGTCCTTTAGCTTCTTGTAAAGCAATTCCCTTGCCCTGAAAAGGTGGACCTTGACCGTTCCAATCGGTAATTTTAATTCCTTTGCGATTTCCTCGTATGATTTATCTTCAAAATGTCTCAGTATAATCACTTTCCTATAGTGTTCGGGCAGGGAATTTATCGCTTGGTGGATTATTTCGTTTTTTTCCTTTCTTAAAAGTTCATAGTCAGGCGTTTTGCTCCAGTCGGGAATTTCGCGATGCACCGTGTCTTCTTCAAATTCAAGTTCTTCATCAAGGGAATAAGTTGATATTTTCCTTTTGCGGATATGATCAATACAATGATTTGTCGCAATCTTGTAAAGCCAAGTTGAAAAGGAGAACTCCGACTTGAAAGTTGAAAGTGAAGTAAATGCTTTGGTGAAAATTTCCTGAACGAGGTCTTCAACATCAAATTCTTTTTTTACAAGCCGGGATACTATGATTTCAACCTTTTTCTTGTATCTATTCATCAGTTCCGTATAAGCGGAGTCATTTCCGTTGAGCGCTTGTTTTACAAGTTCTATGTCGCTTAACTTTTTTAGTTTTGCTTTTCCCTCTTTCATAATCAGTGGATTAATTTATGTATGAAGTCAGCGGTTATGTAAAAAAGTAGCATTCCAATAAATACGACAATTGGGGCTGACTTTGTTTTTGAGTTGTTTATCTCCGGTATCAAATCAGTTGTCCCGACATAAAGTCCGATTCCTGATATAAATGAGAATAAAAACCCGACAATTTTTGAACTTATTTCAGGGATTAACAATCCTATCAAGGTGCCGATGAATGTTGCGAATCCAACGAGTGAAGCAAGGAAAAGGGAATTTTTTGTTCCCCTTCCAGAGGCAAACAAAACTGATGCAACTGTCATACCCTCCGGAAATTTGTGTAGAAAAATACCTATGAAAAGCAATAACCCAATTACATAGTTAAACTTTAACCCGATTGATATTGCCATTCCGTCAAAGAAAGCGTGTATGAAGAGACCGAAAAAGATGGAGATGCTTGCTGGCTTTGAAACGATGTGTTCAGCATGTGTCTCTTCGCCGAAGTGTAGATGTGAGACAAATGTATGTTCAAAAAGATGAAGCGTCGCATAACCGAGCATTATCAAAATTGGGGCTGTCTCCCCGATTGAATTTATTGATTCAGGGATAAGTTGTGTGAGAACAAGGGCGATTATAAATCCAGCGCTTATGGCGAGCAAGTAATCCTGAAATTTTTGGGGCCATCTTTTTGTGAAAATTATTATTGAACCGCCGAGAACCTCAGCTAAAGTTGCAACAAGTCCAAGCGTTAAAATTAAAGTTGCCATTTCTAAATTTGATTTAATTTTAATTTAAAATGAAGCCGAAGATGATAAAGAAAACAAGGGCAAGAGAAGCTGCAGTTAAAGCATACGGTAATTGCGTTTTCACATGGTCAATGTGATCGCAAGCGGAAGCCATTGATGAAACAATCGTTGTATCTGAAATAGGCGATGAGTGGTCGCCAAATACGCCTCCACTTAAAACACTTGCAAGAACAAGGGGTAAATTTGAATTCATAATTATTGCCGATGGTATTGCAATGGGCACCATTATAGCGAAAGTTCCCCAACTTGTCCCGGTTGAGAAGGAGATAACACAAGATGTCAGAAATACAACGCTTGGAAGAAGAGATGGTATTAAAAATTTGCTTGCAATTTGGGCGACATATTCACCAGTTTTGAGTTCTTTACAAACCGATCCAATGGCAAAAGCAAATGTCATTAAGACAGCTAGTGGAATTAAACCGCCCATCCCCTTGAGCGTAAGTTCAATCGTCTCTCTTATGGTTAAAATTTTTTGAAATTTATACAAAATCCCCGCAACGAAAATTGAGGTCAAAACAGCCCAAAGAACCGCTGTTGAGCCAGAACCGCTTGTTAAATTTCCATTTCCAGTTATATAAAGCCCAACCGGCATCATGAAAATCATTGTCAGGATTGGAATTATCATATTCAATGCATTCGGTTTTACTCCGTCTTTTGTCTGAATGCTTATAACTTCTTCTGAGACAAGTGGCATAGCACCATCGGCTATAACTTTCCCTTCTCGGATAGCCCTTAACTCTGCTTTTTTCATGGGTCCATAATCAATTCCTGTGAGGGCAATGAAAACAACAAGCGCTATAGCGAAGATTGCATAAAAATTAAGCGGTATTGATGCGAGAAAGATTGAAATTCCGTTTTTCACTTCAACCTGAGAAAGTAAGCCAAGTACATACGCACCCCAGGCGTTTAAAGGAATCATTATACAAATCGGTGCTGAAGTTGAATCGCAAATATAAGCGAGTTTTTCCCTTGAAATTTTCAATTTATCAAAAATCGGTCTTGAAACCGCTCCCGTCACAAGGCAAGTTATACTTGATTCAACAAAAATGCTCATTCCGATTGCCCAAGCGAAAATTTGAGCCATCTTTCTTGACTTTATAAAACCACGATTTAAAATTAAATTCACAAACCCTTGAACGCCACCAGATCGTTGTGTCAATGCAATCAATGCACCTATCAATGCGCTGAAAATTATCACTTTTGTATTGCTTGATTCCTTGAAGACATTTATTATCGCTTCAATTGAATTTATAAGACCCAAAAGGGGATTCCAATCCGAAAGTATCGTCCACCCAAGCCATATCCCGAAGAAAAGTGAAAGATAAACTTGTCTTGTTATCAAGGCGAGAATTATCGCTGAAACGGGCGGAAGTATTGATAGCCAGGAGTTCATCTTGCTTGACTCAAAATTTTTGCGATGTGTTGCGTTAAACTTACTTGTGGATTTTCAACTATTCTACCTATTTCCTTTCCATCTTTGAAAAATATGAAAGTCGGGACTCGTTTTATATCGTATTTGTCTGTAAAACCTTTTAAAGTTTTATCTCTGTCAAGCCCGATGAATTTTATGTGTTTTCTATCCACGCCAGCTAGGTCCATGATTTTCATAAACTTCGGTACATGTTCTCTGCTGTCGGGACACCAAGTTCCCATGAAGACCAGAACATCAAAACGATTTGCCATTGATTTTATTATATTGAAACTTTGGCTGTCATCAATTGTGAAGTTTGAATAACCCAGCGAGAACCATTTGAAATCTTCGCTTTCAAGGATTTGGACTGGAAATTCACCTATTAAAATTTTGATGTTGTTTCGCTCAACGACGGTGTATTTACTATGCGAACAGGAAAAAAGCAAAAAGGCGATGAAGATAAAAATTCTTTTCATTTTTTATCCTCCAGCATTGTTTTTATTCTTGACACTACCATTTCAATTGCGACTTCGTTTTCCCCGCCTCTTGGTATTATTATATCCGCCCAGCGTTTGCTCGGTTCAACGAACTCAAGATGTGATGGCTTGACGGTTGTGATATATTGATTTATGACTGATTCAAGGGTTCGCCCCCTTTCAATTATGTCCCTTTTTATCCTTCGCAAGACCCTCTCATCGGCATCGGTGTCAACAAAAATTTTTATGTCCATAAGCTCCCTTAACTCTTTTTCAACGAAGACAAGAATGCCTTCAATTATT
Source organism: Candidatus Thermokryptus sp. (assembly GCA_028276305.1). Lineage (GTDB taxonomy): Bacteria > Bacteroidota > Ignavibacteria > Kryptoniales > Kryptoniaceae > Kryptonium. Next base: position 614 of record JAPYWO010000030.1, on the reverse strand, counting down.
ATGACATCTTTTGGTTCAACATGTCTTGTTATTTGCAGGCGTTTGTAAGTTGTGAAATCGTAGATTGGAACTTCAATTGGTTTTCGCTCCTTTAAGCTTTTAACATGTTCAATTAAAAGTTTCGTATCAAGCGAGTCAGGGTGGTCAAAGTTTATTTCCTCAATTTTCTTGCCCTGAAATTGCGTGATATCTTTGTAGTAACTATCGTGTTCAAGTATGATGACATTTTCAGGACCCAGTTTTGAGGCGATTTTTCTTGCGACGGTTGTCTTTCCAGAGCCAGTTCCTCCAGCAATTCCAATTACGAGTGGTTTCATTTGAAATAATTTGGTGCGATTTGTTTTAATTCATCAGGTTTTAAAAATCTCCACTCCCCAGGTTTTAAATTTTTATCCTCAAAGTTTCCTATTTTTATCCTGACGAGGTTTTCAACTTCATACCCGAGTTTCTCAAACATCCTTCTCACCTGTCTGTTTTTCCCTTCAATTATTTCAATTTCAACCCAACATGTCTTTTTGTTTTCTTTGACAACTTTGACATTTGCTGGTAATGTCGTATAAGTTTTCCCATCAATAGTTATTTCAACGCCGATTTTGAGTTTGAGTATGTCTTCT
>JAPYWO010000029.1 GCA_028276305.1 Candidatus Thermokryptus sp. | reverse complement strand
AGGAACTCGCAAATAAAATTGTCAGGTCGGTGCTTTTGAAGTTAAGCGGGGATGAATTAAGGGATGAGAAAAGGGTTGAAGGTGAAGTCATAAATATCATCTCGGAGATTCTCAGATTTTCAAAGCCAATAAAACCATTGAGAAAGAAGACCTTTACACTTGCTTTTGTGGGTCCGACAGGGGTTGGCAAGACGACAACCGTAGCCAAGCTCGCAGCAATTTACAAGATATTTGAAAGTGCAAAGGTTGCGCTGATTTCCGCCGACACCTATAGAATCGCTGGAATTGAACAACTCCAGACATTTGCGAACATAGCCGGAATCCCAATGGATGTTGCATATACACCTGAGGATATGGCGCGACTTGTGAGAAAACATCAAGATAAGGACTTAATTTTGATTGACACTGTTGGGAGAAATCAAAAACAGGGGGAGCAAATTTCAGAGCTCGCAAAATTTATCAAGGGAGCAGACCCAGATGAAGTTCACCTCGTTTTGAGTGCGACATCAAGTTATAAAAATATGATTGATGTTTACAACAGGTTCAAAGTGCTATTGCCGAACAGATTGATATTTTCAAAGGTTGACGAGGCGGTTTCACTCGGTCACATACTTAACATCGCTTATCGGACGAAGCTCCCCCTCTCGTATATAACGACGGGTCAGACAGTCCCTGACGATATAGCTATAGCCGAACCAAAAGTTATAGCAAACTTAATTTACAAGGAAGTTCTCATATGATTGATCAAGCCGAAAGCTTAAGGAAAATAGTCAGCGAGAGAGTAAAAGAGAAAAGAGCAAAAGCGCATGTGATAGCGATAGGAAGTGGCAAAGGCGGATGTGGCAAGACAAATCTCACCTTAAATCTCGGTCTGATCCTCAGCAAGAACGGGAAAAGGACGCTTATATTTGATGCGGATTTAAATCTTGCAAATGTTGATATCCTCTTGGGGATAACGCCGAAGTATAGATTTCTCAACTTCATCAACGGCGATGTTGACTTAAAAGATGTGATTGTAAAGGTAAGAGAGAAATTGGAACTTATACCCGCCAATTCAGGTATAGTTGATTTCCCAAAGGTTAGTGGTGAAAGGATTTTCCAAGTGCTTGATGAGGTTTTAAACCTTGAAAATAATTTTGATTTCATCTTGATTGATACGCCAGCGGGGATTTCGGAAGAGGTCGTTAAAGTGCTCGGTTACGCAGATGACTATATACTTGTTGTGACGCCAGAACCGACTTCAATAATAGATGCCTACGCAGTGATTAAAATCGTCTATTACCGAACCAGGAAACAAAGCGTAAAACTTGTTGTAAACAATGTCAATAGTCAAATCAATCCAAGTGAAATCGCTGAAAGATTATCAATCGCAGCTGATAAATTTCTGGGTGTTAAGGTAAATCACATCGGCTCAATCCCATATGATCCAGCTGTGCCAAAGTCGGTGATGATGCAAAAACCTTTTGTTGAATCATTCCCAAGGTCTAACGCCTCAATTGCCTTGATGAAAATAGCCGAAAATTTGCTTTCCCTTGATAAAGTTAAAAAACAAAATTCGTTCTTCTGGAGGTTGACGCAAATATGCGGACTTTAATTTTTCAAATAGGGTTACTTTTATTTTTCGTCTCAATAATATCGCTTTGGCTACAAGGAACCGATATCATAATCGCTGTTGTAAAGTCATTTATACTTTTCATCGCATCAACTTTCCTTATGTTTCTCGTTGCATATCTTTTCATCTATTTGAAAAAGGAAGGAAGCGGAAATAGTGGACAAAGAGTTTAAAAAATTCATAACGGAGGGATTTTAATATGTCAGTTGAAGTGAGCCAAACGGAAAAACTTTTCAACCTTTATAAGAGGACACACGACCCAAAGATAAAAGAAAAGTTGATGCTTTTTTACATTGATTTCGTCCGCGGGATCGTTAGGAAGATGAACCTCGCTTATTCTGGTGCGCTATTAAGCGAGGACGACCTCGTTGACATTGGGATGATCGGTTTAAGCGATGCAATTGAAAAATTTGACCCGAAGGTTGGAGTTAAATTTGAAACATATGCATACACAAGGATAAGGGGATGCATAATTGATGAGATACGAAAACTTGATAACCTCCCAAGGTCAGCCAGAAACAAAATAGGACTACTTGATAAAGCAAGGTCAAGGATTGAAAACGAGATCGGTGATAAAGCCCAGAGCTGGAAAATCGCCGATGAAGTTGGCATCTCAGTTGAAGAATATGAAAAGATTCTAAAACTTGAAAAAGATAGCAAGACGATTTCGTTTAATTTGAATGTTGGGGAAAACATTGAACTTGGTGAACTGATAAAAAGTGAAGATAAAAACCCTGAGGAGACGCTTTTTGAAAACGAGATAAAGCAAGCGATCGCTGAAGAGTTGAAAAAGTTATCCGAGAGAGAACGGCTCGTTATAGTTCTCTATTATTACGAGGAATTGACATTCAAGGAAATAGCAGAGATTTTGAAGCTAAGTGAATCAAGGGTCTCGCAAATCCACTCTGAGGCGATGAACAAAATCCGAAATTCATTGAAAAGCAAATTATCACTTTAAAAATGCCAGGGATAAAGCAAAGGATTCAGAACATACTTCAACTTGTTCCGTTTCCGGCGGTTGCGATGGAAGTAGTTCAACTCGTTGACAACCCCAAAACAAGTGCAGCAAAGCTTGGGGAAGTCATCTCAAAAGATCAAGCCCTTGCAGCTAAAGTTTTAAAAGTAGCCAACTCCCCATTTTACGGCTTCCCAAAGCAGATATCAACGATCAATTTCGCGATAGTTGTTCTCGGTTTTGAGACATTGAAGGAGATAGTTCTTAGCGTTTCACTTGCAAGTTCACTTGCAAATAAACTTGACAAAGAATTTGACCTTGAAAAGTTTTGGAAACATTCACTTTTAACGGGTATAATTGCAAAACATCTTGCAAAGGACTTCGGCTACAGGGTCGCTGGGGAAGCTTTTACAGCTGGACTACTTCACGATGTAGGACTTCTTGTGATAGCGCAGTATTTTAAAAAAGAGTTTCAAACCATAGTTCAAATCGGAAAAAGAGGCGAATTCCCATTTGAACAAATTGAAAGAAGATTTCTTGAAAACTCAACACATTTTGAAATTGGGGCATGGCTTGCCGAAAAATGGAATTTCCCAGACCAGCTAATTGAAGCGATATCGTTTCACCACCAACCTCATCTTGCTCCGAAAAATCCACAACTGCCAGCGCTTGTTTTTCTCGCAGAACTAATTTGCCATAAACTCGGAATTGAAAACATTGAATATGCAGATCACGATAGAACATTCACAGAAAATCTGAAAGATGTTTTAAACATCTTAAAACTTGACGAGAGTTTTCTCAACGATGGCTTTATTGAAACATACAAATCAAGGATTCAAGCAGACATAGTTAAGAATCAAATCTACCTCGGTCAAACATGATGCAAAAGTTAAATAAAAAGAACATTGAGATAGTTGAGGAAATCTTGCCACAAATTGAGAAGTTCATTGAATCAAGGGAGACATATATAAAAGCGCTTGAAAAAACGATTGAGCTTCTAAAGAGAGAGATTGAATTTAAAAGCAAAACGACAACCGACTTCAAGGACTCAATTGATGAGATAATTTTAATTCAAAGGTTGGCAACAAAGATAAGCACATCCTTGAATTATGAGGATATAGTCACCGAGTTAATTGAATTGACGCGCCAAATCATACCCGTGATTGATTGCAATGTTTACATCTATGACGATGAAAAGAGGAAGTTTACAAAGCTTTCAAGTCGTGGTTCAGAGTATCTTGATGAGGTTATGGAGACATACATTGAAGATGGGATAATTGATTATGTCTTGAGGGAGAAGAGGAGCATAGTTTTGCCAGACATAAACAGTTTTGAAGAGAGGAATTTCATCATCGTCCCGCTGATTTTAAGAAACGAGGGAATCGGTGTTTACTTGATCCACACAAGTAAAAAGCAGATGGAGTTCACAAATCAAATTTTACTTTTACTTTCAATTCTTGCAAATCAAACTGCTGTAGCGGTTGAAAATTCAAGAAATTACAACGCCCTTTTAAAGACGACGGAGGAATTGAAGTTAACGCAGGCGCAGATGATACAAGCGGCAAAACTTGCAGCTGTTGGGGAACTTGCCGGTGGGATAGCGCACGAGATCAACAACCCACTTCAAATTTTGCTCGGACATATACAACTTATTCAACTTGGGCGTGACCTACCGAAGAGGATTGAGATAGTGAAAGAGCAAGTTGAAAAAATCAGTCAGATAGTAAGGCGTCTTCTCAATTTCTCAAGGAAAGTCCCGGAGGATTTCAAGCTTGAGCCAGTGAACATAAATTTTGCGATCCAAGAGATGACAACTTTTATGAGTTATCAATTCAAATACAACGATATAGAACTCATCTTAAAGCTTGACCCAGCGCTTCCGTTGGTTTACGGGAATAAAATTTATTTACAGCAGGTTTTCTTAAACTTAATGATAAATGCCAAGGATGCAATGCCAGAGGGCGGGAAACTTGTGATTGAAACGAAACTTGAAAATGGAAATGTCATAATAAAATTTTCCGATACAGGCGTTGGAATACCTGACGATATAAAGGATAAAATTTTTGAGCCGTTTTTCACAACCAAGGGTTCAAAGGGAACCGGGCTTGGACTTTCAATAAGCAGATGGATAATACGCAAGCACAATGGAGAAATTAAAGTTGAAAGCCAACAAGGGAAAGGTTCAACTTTTACGATCACACTACCGTTAAATCCAGAACAACAAATTTGAGGAAGGAAATGGCTGACCCGATTTACATGTTGATTTCAATTACAATTTCAATCGCCTTTTTATTTCTGCTTGGCTTTAGATTCGCTTTAAAATTTCTCAAAGTGCGTGCACAAGCAAATGAGACGGTTAAAGAAAATTTATTTTTTGCCGATAAAAGTTTTGAAGAACATTTAAACGAGGAAATGGCGACGGAAAACATCAGAGACGAAGATGAAAATCACGAAGGAAGATTCACTGAAAGCGAGGTTATAAAGCTTGCAAAAAAATATAATGTCGGTCAAGGCGAGGTTGAACTTCTATTGAACTTAAGGGCAAAGGAAATGGAAAGGATGAAGGGATATGAAAAAATAATTGACGAAATTGAAAGGGGAACAGAGATGAGGAAGGTTGCGAAAAAGTATAAGGTCGGCTGTGGTGAAATTGAACTTCTTATGAATTTAAAAAACTTCGCCAGGAACAACTTAACCAATAAATGGAGATAAAAGGGGATGATAAAAGGGATTTACACATCAGCGGTAGGGATGATGCCAAACAAACTCAAAATTGATGTCATTGCGAACAATCTTGCAAACATTGACACAACTGGCTTTAAAAAAGACAACATATTCGTCAGGATACTTCATAGTGCGGTGCTTGACATAAACAAAAACGGAGGAAATGAATTGAGCGGTCTTCACATAACTGAATACACAAGCTTTGACCAAGGGAATTTAAAACAAACAGGCAACCCATTTGACATAGCGATAAATGGTATAGGTTTTTTCATCGTTAAAACAGAAGACGGTTTAAGATACACAAGGAATGGAAATTTCACAATCACAGCAGATGGGAAAATTGTAAATGCAAACGGACACGCTTTGGTCGGGAATGGTGGAGAGATAAAATTACCCGATGTTGATAAGCTCAAAGATGCCGACATAAAAATCACTCAAAAAGGTGAACTTTACATCAAAGATAAGTTAATTGACAGGATTAAAATTGTCTGGTTTAACGATTTGAGCAAGTTGAAAAAGGAATCACGGACATACTTCAAGGCGGATGACGGAGCTGAAGAGGTTGAAATTTCAGATGGGTTTGAAATTCATCAGGGTTTTCTTGAGGAGTCAAATGTCAATGCGATAGAGGAGATGGTCAGGATGATAGAAGCGAACAGAAGTTATGAATCAAGTTACAAGGCGGTTCAGCATCAGGAGGAAACACTGACAAAGGCAAATGAACTTGGAAAGTTATAGAAATTAGGCATGATTTACTTAACAAGTTACAAAGAGGGAGAGAGGATATTTTGCTGTGTTAAGTTTCAGAGCGATGATTTTGAGGTCAAAGGTTACGGTTCAAGTTTTTGGCGGACGCTTTTGTTCTGTTTATTCAAGGGTTTTCTTTTAAAGATCAAATTCAAAACAAAAAAGTTGATAGCACGATGGAAAGGGCATTAAGGACAGCAGCTTCTGGGATGTTCGCACAACAATTGAACATTGATGTCATAGCTCATAATCTTGCTAATGTGAACACGACATCGTTTAAGAGAAGCAGAGCCGAGTTTCAAGATTTGATGTATCAAATTTTGAAGGCGCCCGTTTCTGCCAATCAAAACGAGAACACACAAAGCCCTGGTGAAATTCAAATCGGGACGGGCGTACAAGCGGTGGCAACATTGAGGGATTTCAAGCAAGGTGACCTCCAACCAACGAACAATCCACTTGATGTTGCGATAAACGGCGACGGTTTCTTTCAGGTCAGAAAGCCAGATGGGACAATTGCCTACACAAGGGATGGTTCTTTCAAACTCTCCCGCGATGGGCGACTTGTGAACTCAGCGGGATACATTCTTGAACCGGAAATCATCATACCTGAAACAGCCGTCGCGATAAGCATAAGCAGGGACGGCATCGTTGAAATTTTAAATTCAGGTGAAACAGAGCCAGTTGAAATTGGACGGATTGAACTTGTAAAGTTTGTAAATCCAGCTGGTCTGAGAAGCATCGGGAACAATCTCTATGTTGAGACGCAAGCGTCAGGTCAGCCGATATTTGGAACTCCAGGAAGCGAAGGGTTTGGTGAGTTGATGCAGGGTTACCTTGAAGCATCAAATGTTGACATTGTTGAGGAAATGGTCAATATGATAATCGCACAGCGTGCTTACGAAATTAATTCAAAGACGATAAAAACAGTTGAAGAAATGCTTCAAATGGCAAACAATTTGAAACGATGAAAGATGATCTCTTTTCTTTTTCAAATAGCTTTGCTACAAGCGCTATTGACAAGATGCGATGTTGAAGCCCTGAAAAGTGAAATTGTCAAGTTTCTGAACCAAAGATTTGCTTACGACAAGATTGAATTCGTTGTTGAGATAAAAAGCGATGTCAGGAAATTATTTAATTGCGACAGCTGTGAATTTGAAATCGTTCAAAGAAACTTAACAGAACCGCGCTTATATCAAACATTTAAAGTTAAACTTCACACGAAAGACGGCTTGCAAAAGGATTTCACGATTCAAGCTTTTATCAGGACATTTGAAGATGTTTTAATAGCCAAGCGAGATTTGAAAAGGGGTGAAATTGCCGATGAAGATATGTTCATCGTTGAAAAAGTTGAGACGACATTTTTGAGAGACGGATTTGTCAAAGATAAGGGCGAGATTTTGGGGAAAAGGTTGAAGAAATTTTTGAAGAAAGGTGAGATGGTTTTTGGAAGCTATTTTGAGGAGTTACCAAGTGTCGTTGCTGGTGAAAGGGTGAAAATTCTGGCGATCGTCGGAAATGTAAAGGTTGAAACCGACGGTATAGCGAAAAGTAGCGGTAAGATAAACGACAATGTAAGGGTTTTGAACCTAAGCTCAGGTAAAGTGATTTATGGGAAAGTCATCGGCAGAGGAGTTGTTGCGGTTGAGATTGAAAATTAAAAATAGGTTTTAAACATGGTGAAGAAAATTCTCGTTTTGTTTTTCGCATTTGCTTCGCTTGATCTAAAATCGCAAGAGGTAATTCAGAGGTCAATTTTTTCCGATCATAAAGCCTTTAAAGTCGGTGATGTCATAACGATAATTGTGATAGAGGTTTCCTCAGCCGAGAACAACACCGAGAGGAGCACTTCAAGGGCTGGGAATATAACTGGTTCCGTCTCCGGTAGCGGGGCGTTGAGTTTCATACCTGAGTCGGGTTTTTCCGTTGGGACAGGAAATGAATTTAAAGGGCAGGGCTCAACCTCATCCCGCGGGACTGTAAAGGCGAAGATAAGCGCCAAAGTTGTTGGAATTGATTCAGCTGGGAATTTGGTGATTGAAGGAAAAAGGAAAGTCAGCGTAAATGGCGATGAACAAATCATAAAGATTAAAGGCATCGTAAGACCAAGCGATGTAAATTGGGACAACAGCGTTTTCTCTTATAATATCGCAAACGCTGAGATTGAATTTTCAGGCAAAGGGACGATTTATAGGAATCAGAGCCCAAGTTGGATAACGAGATTATTACACTGGTTATTTTAAACAAATTTTTCCAGTGAGAAATGCGCAGATTGATTCTTTTAATTTTGCTTTTTCAAAGTTTTTCCCTCGCCACGAGGATAAAGGACATCGCTTATGTCAAAGGCACTGCTGGTTATCAAGTAATAGGTTATGGTCTTGTCGTTGGTCTTAATGGAACCGGTGACACAAGGAGAGCAAGTTTCACCCTTCAATCCGTTGTCAGTATGTTGAAAAGGTTCGGGATAACTGTCACGGACGAAAACCTCAGGACGAGAAATGTCGCAGCTGTGATGGTCATAGCGACGATCCCACCATTTGCAAAGGAAGGTTCGTCTGTTGATGTAATTGTCTCATCAATTGGGGATGCGACAAGTTTACACGGCGGTAGTTTGCTTATGACGCCACTTGCTGGGGCTGATGGGACAGTTTACGCCGTAGCTCAAGGTCCGGTGTCGGTTGGCGGATTTGGCGTTGTCACAACTACTGGGACGGAATATAGAAGGAATGTCACCACAACTGGGAGAATTCCAAACGGCGCAATAATTGAGAAACCAATCCCTGTCAATTTCC
>JAPYWO010000028.1 GCA_028276305.1 Candidatus Thermokryptus sp. | reverse complement strand
ATCTGGTACTTGAGGTCGGTCCCGAGCAAAATTGGAGCACTTCTTGGGATGTCTACGAAAGACCTTGAGAAAATTGTTTATTATGAATCATATGTTGTGATTAAGCCAGGGAAGACGGGATTAAAGGAAAAAGATTTGATAACCGAGGAACAGTATCAGGAGATACTTGAGAGATTTCCTGACAATGACAAGCTTCCGAACGATCATCCCGATAAATTTATCGCAAAGATGGGTGGAGAAGCGATACTTGACCTTTTGAAAAGCATCAACATTGAGGAACTTTCCGCCGAGTTAAGAGAACAACTTGCCAGTGAAACATCTGAGCAAAAGAAACAAGAGATTTTGAAGCGACTTAAAGTTGTTGAAGCTTTTAAACCAAAAGAAGTTCAAACGAGAACTGGGAGAACAACTGAGCAAGAGGTCAACAGACCCGAGTGGATGGTTTTGACGCATATACCTGTGATTCCTCCGGAGTTAAGACCGCTTGTTCCTCTTGAAGGTGGTAGGTTTGCGACAAGCGATTTGAACGATCTTTATCGCAGGGTGATAATTAGGAATAATAGATTGAAACGTTTGAAGGAGATAAAAGCGCCTGAGATAATTTTAAGAAATGAAAAGAGAATGCTTCAAGAAGCAGTTGACGCTTTGCTTGATAACTCAAGGCGTGTAAGTGCAGTTAAAGTTGATACGAATAGACCTTTGAAGTCGCTTTCGGATATACTCAAAGGTAAACAAGGAAGATTTAGGCAGAACTTACTTGGGAAGAGGGTTGATTATTCTGGGCGTTCGGTAATAGTTGTTGGACCTGAGCTTAAGCTTCACCAGTGTGGTTTGCCAAAGGATATGGCGGTTGAATTGTTCAAGCCATTTCTAATACGAAAACTTATGGAGCGCGGTTATGCTAAAGCAGCGAGAACGGCAAAAAGGATAATAGAGAGAAAGGACCCAATAATTTGGGAGATACTTGAAAAGGTTGTTGATGGGCATCCCGTTCTTTTGAATCGTGCTCCAACCTTGCATCGTCTTAGCATACAAGCATTTCAACCAGTCCTTACAGATGCCAAAGCAATTCAATTGCATCCTCTCGTTTGCGTTGCATTTAATGCCGACTTTGACGGTGACCAGATGGCAGTTCATGTTCCGCTCTCTTATGAAGCACAGCTTGAGGCGAGGATTCTTATGCTTTCAAGTCATAATCTTCTCAAGCCAGCAGATGGTAAGCCAATTACCATTGCAACGCAGGACATCGTGCTCGGATTGTATTATCTGACAAAAGAAAGAAGCGGTGAACCTGGGGAAGGAAAAACTTTTTATTCGCCCGAGGAAGTTATAATCGCTTACAACAGTGGGAAGCTTGGACTGCACGCTAAAATAAAGGTTAGGATTTTCAACAACGAGACGGGGAAATATGAAATTATTGAGACGACGACTGGAAGAGTTTTATTTAATCAGATAGTCCCAAAGGAAATCGGCTTTGTCAACGAGCTTTTGACGAAAAAGAAGTTGGCTGATTTGATAGCGAAAATTTACAAGAGGTTTGGAAATGTCCGAACAGCTGAGTTTCTTGATGAGATGAAGGATATGGGTTATTATTACGCAACTAAATCGGGTATCTCAATTGGTGTTCCAGATGTAATTGTACCAAAGGAAAAAGACAAGATAATTGAGGAATATCAACGCAGGGTTGATGCACACTGGCAAGATTATCTTGAGGGGGCGATTTCAGATTCGGAGAGATATAACAAGGTTATAGATGAGTGGTCAGCTGCGACTGAAAAAGTTGCGAAGGTTTTGTTTGATGAGCTTTCAAAGGTCAATCAAGGTTTCAACCCTCTATTTGTTATGCTTGATTCGGGTGCAAGAGGTTCAAAGGATCAGGTCAGGCAATTAGGTGGTATGAGAGGATTGATGCAGAAGCCACAGAAAGGGATGACGGGTCAGCCGTATGAAATGATTGAGTATCCAATTTTATCTAACTTCCGTGAAGGTCTTTCAATTTGGGAGTACTTCCTATCAACGCACGGCGCAAGGAAAGGTCTTGCCGACACCGCTTTAAAAACATCGGACGCTGGCTATCTCACAAGACGACTTGTTGATGTTGCGCAAGATGTTGTTGTGACCGAAGAGGACTGCGGAACCGTAAGAGGAATAACACTTAGCGCCCTGAAGGAAGAAGGTGGTGAAGAGATAAGAGTTACATTGGCTGAAAGAATTGTAGGTCGTGTTTCATTGCACGATATTTATAACCCGACAACTGGAGAAATCATTGTTCAAGCTGGTCAGGAAATTGATGAGGAAATCGCACATAAAATTGAAGAAGCCAACATTGAAGAGGTGGAAGTTCGCTCGGTCTTGACTTGCGAGGCAAAATACGGTGTTTGTGTGAAATGTTACGGTAGAAATCTCGCAACTGGGAGAATGGTTGAGGTTGGAGAAGCGGTTGGAATAATCGCTGCTCAATCAATCGGTGAGCCGGGAACTCAGCTTACACTTAGAACTTTCCACACTGGCGGAAGCGTTGCCGGAGGCGGATATAGACCTTCAAAAATCTATGCGAAAAATGACGGGGTTGTTAAGTTTGTGAACATAAGGTACATACCTTATGAAAAAGTGGATGACGAAGGAGTGCAAACTGTCCTGCGCGTGATTTCCAGGCAAGGATATCTGCTCATCACCGGCAAAGATGGTCAGGAGAAGAAGTATGCAGTACCTTATGGCTCCGACTTGAAAGTCAGAGATGGTCAAACCGTCAAAAAGAATGATGAACTTTATGAGACCGATCCGTATAACTCCGTTATAATTGCCGAAAAAAGCGGTAGAGTTGAATTCATAGACCTTATCCCAGATGTCACTTATCGTGAGGAAACGGATGAGACAACAGGTCATTTGCAAAAAGTTATAATTGAGTCAAAGGACAAAAGCAAGGTTCCCAGGGTTAAAATCGTTGATTCAAAAGGTGAGGAACACTTCCAGCCGATCCCAGTTAGAGCATTGATTAATCCTGATTTAAAAGAAGGCGGGCATATAAATGCTGGTGATATAATCGCTAAGATACCAAGAGAACAAGCAAAGATAAGAGATATAACTGGAGGTTTGCCGAAGGTCGTTAATCTGTTTGAAGCGAGAACACCGAACAACCCAGCTGAGCTTGCTGAAATTGACGGCGTTGTAAGTGTAAAAACCGAAGGAAATTACTACATCGTTAAAATCGTCAGCGATGATGGTCGTTTTGAGAAAGAATATAAAATACCTCAAACGAAACATTTACTTGTTGAAGATGGTGATAGAGTGTATGCTGGTGATAGATTGACGGATGGACCGATTGATCCACACGCAATTCTTAAGATAAAAGGACTTAACGCCGTTCAGCAATACCTTGTTAATGAGATTCAAGATGTTTATAGAAATGAAGGTGTAGAAATAAACGATAAGCACATTGAGGTCATCGTTAGACAGATGATGAGAAAAGTTAAGATAAATAAACCAGGTGACACGAAGTTCCTTGAGAAGGACATAGTAGATAAGGATGTGGTTGATGAGGAGAATGCGAAGATCAGAGAGATGGTAGTTATAACTAGCAAGGGAGATTCAAAGTTCAAAGTTGGACAATTGAGGAGGAAGATAGAAGTTGATAGAGAAAATGCTGAGCTGAAAAAGAAGAGAAAGAAACCGGCGGAGTATCGTCCTGCTCAACCAGCTGAATTTGAACCCGTTTTGCTTGGTATAACAAGCGCTGCTCTTACAACCGAGAGCTGGATTTCCGCAGCGTCCTTCCAAGAGACGACGCGTGTTTTGACTGACGCTGCTATTGAAGGGAAAGTTGATTATTTAAGGGGCTTGAAAGAAAATGTCGTTGTTGGTCAATTGATCCCAGCAGGAACTGGATTTAGAAGCAAAGATAAAGATTATCGCAGAATTATAGTGAGGGTGAAGGAAGAAGAAGTTGAAAAGGTTGAAACCAAGGAAGAGGAAGTTGAAGAAAGGGAAAAGAAGACAGCGTCATTGTGATGAAAATGAAAATGGCAAATTTGCGCCGATAATAGTTATAAATGGCGACGGCGAATTTTTAGCCGTCGCTTTTTTGTTAAAATAAAGGTAGTTTGAAAAAATGGCTAAAAATCTTCTCATAGTTGAATCCCCCGCAAAAGCGAAGACAATAAGCAAATACCTCGGTCCTGATTTTATCGTTGAAGCTTCCGTTGGGCATGTTAAAGACCTCCCGAAGAACCCGAAGGATAAATCAAAGCTTGGGATAGATCTTGAGGATGATTACAAACCTCGCTATGTTATAATTCGTGGGAAGAAAGAGATAATTGAGAAGCTAAAAAATCTCGCAAGTAAAGTCAACAAGGTTTACATAGCAACTGACCCGGATAGGGAAGGTGAGGCGATCGCCTGGCATATTAAAACTGAGATAGAGAGGATAAACCCAAACATTTATCGTGTTCTCTTCACTGAGATAACGCGCACGGGGATTGAGCAGGGGATGAAGAAACCTCGCGGTATTGATATGAATCTTGTTGATGCGCAACAGGCGAGAAGAGTTCTTGATAGAATAGTCGGTTACAGAATAAGCCCTTTCCTGAAAAAGGTTGTTAATGAGAAAATTTCACTATCTGCTGGTAGAGTCCAATCGGTTGCACTTCGCCTAATTTGTGAAAGAGAGGAAGAGATAAGGAATTTTAAGCCGGAGGAATACTGGACAATTGAAGCGGAATTTAAAACGGTGTCTGGGGAAATTTTAAAAGCAAAACTTTTCAAGATTGAGGGTAAAGAGCCGAAAATCCCGGACAAGGAAACCGCAGAGAAAATCCTTGAGGAGTTAAGACATAAGACATTCACGATTTCAAATATTCAAAAGAAGGAAGTCCTTAAAAATCCTGCTCCTCCGTTTATAACCAGCACTCTTCAACAAGAAGCGAACAACAAGTTGAAATTCTCAGCTAAAAAAACGATGCTCCTTGCACAACAACTTTACGAAGGCGTTGATATCGGGGAAGAAGGTAGGGTTGGCTTGATCACTTATATGAGAACTGACTCAACAAGGATAAGTGATGAGGCGATAAATGCGGTTAGGGAATTTATCTTCAACAACTATGGCAAGGAATATCTACCGCAATCGCCACGAATTTATAAAAAATCAAAAGTTAGTCAAGACGCTCACGAAGCAATTAGACCAACATCTATGAAATATGAACCAAGGGCTGTAAAAAAATATCTTAGCGATGATTTATTTGCGCTTTATGAGTTAATATGGAATCGTTTCGTCGCTTGTCAGATGACATCGGCTGTTCTTGATCAAACGGTTGTTGACATAGTTGCGGACAATTATCTGTTCAGGGCTACTGGCTCAATTGTTAAGTTCAATGGGTTCATGCAAATTTATCAAGAAGCGAGCGTTGAGGAAAAAGAAAACGATGAGAGGGAGTATAAAATCCCCGTTAACATAAAAGTCGGTGAGGTTTTAAAACTAACTAATTTAGTCCCCGAACAGCATTTCACGAAACCACCCTCAAGATATACAGAGGCAACGCTTGTCAAAGAACTTGAATCAAGGGGAATCGGTAGACCTAGCACATACGCCACAATCATAAGTACGATTCTTGAGCGTGGATATGTTGAACTTCAAGAGAGGAAACTTGTCCCAACGGACCTTGGTTTTGCTGTGAATAAAATTTTGGTTGCGAATTTCCCGGATATATTTGACTATAAATTTACCGCTCGGATGGAGGAGGACCTTGATGAGATAGCTTCAGGAAAAAAGACATATGTTAAAGTTGTTGACTCATTCTTTAAACCCTTTGAGGAACACTTGCAAAATCTTCAAGAGCGGAAAGACGAAATAAGGGAGCTGATCCAGGAAGAGACAAACATAATATGTGAGAAATGCGGTTCAAAAATGGTTGTTAAAGTGGATAAGTATGGGAAATATCTCGCTTGTTCAAATGTTGAGTGTTCGTTTACGATGGCGTTTCCAACTGATGGAGAACTTGAAAAAGTTAGAATATGTCCTGAATGTGGGGGAAGATTGATTTTAAGAAGAGGAAGATTTGGGAAATTCTACGGATGTGAAAATTATCCGACTTGTAAATATACCGAGTCAATCACCACTGGTATAAAGTGTCCTGAATGTTCGGAAGGGGAGCTCGTTGAAAGGAAGTCAAAGCGGAAAAGGACTTTTTATGGCTGTTCAAATTATCCCAAGTGTAAATTCATCCTTTGGGACAAACCGATTGAAAAGCCATGTCCAGAGTGTGGTTATCCGCTTATAGTAAAGCCAAATAGAAAAACATCCAGCGGTTATAAATGTCCAAGGTGTGGTGCGAAGATTGAAGCGCTTCCCGACGATGTAAACGCTTGATTAAAAGGGTCCATAGGCGTATATTTTACTTGGTTTCTCAACAAATTCTGGTTAAAAGTTGAAAGTTTATCTTTCCGGAGGGATGGAACATTCAAAAGATGGTGGTTTAAAGTGGCGCTGGGAAATTGAAAATTGGCTTCGGGAAAATTTGAAACACGATGTTTTTAATCCAGTCATTGAAACCGAAAAATTTCTTTCTGAGCATCATCCGAATATCAATTTGAGGGGGGCTAAAAAGGATTCTCCGGAAATTTTCAAAGGGATAATCAAAAATATCGTTGAAAGGGATTTAAAGGCAATAGCTGAGTGTGACTATGTCATTTGTTACTGGGATGAAAGTGCAAGGGAAGGAGCAGGGACGCAGGGTGAGATAACGATTGCGAAGTTTCTTAACAAGCCGATCTACCTTGTTTCAAATTTTGATTTTGAGGAAATTCCATCCTGGATAATTGGATGTGTTGACGAGATTTTTTATAATTTTGACGATTTGAAAATTTTTCTCACAAGAAAATTTAAATCAAGTGATGAGACCCACTGTTGCACAGATTAATCTTTCCGCTTTTGAGTTTAATTTTAACCAAGTTAAAAAGCTCGTTGGGGATAAGACCAAAGTTATGGCTGTTGTAAAGGCGAATGCGTATGGACACGGAGCCATTGAAATTTCAAAACTTGCTGTTTCGCTCGGTGCGGAATATCTTGCCGTTGCCATCCCGGAGGAGGGGATTGAGCTTCGCAAGAATGAAATTGAAACACCGATTCTTGTCTTCACAACACCTTTTGAACATCAAATTGAGTTATTCTTTAAGTATGATTTAACGCCGACGATCTTCACAGTTGACATCGCTGAGAAGTTCAATTCATTTGCTGAAAAATTTGGGCGAAAGATAAAATGTCATATCAAAGTTGATACAGGGATGGGAAGGGTTGGCATCAATTTTAAAGATGCGTTTGAATTTGTGAGAAATTTGAACGAGAGATACGAAAATCTTGTAATTGAGGGAATTTACACGCATTTTGCTACATCTGATGAAAAAGACAAAACATATGCAAATCTTCAATTCAAGAGGTTTACCGAACTTATTCAAGCGCTTGAATCAATCGGTATCAAAATACCAATTAAACATTGTGCAAATTCCGGAGCGATACTTGACCTCCCGCAGACATATCTTGATATGGTTAGACCTGGTATAATGCTTTATGGTTATCATCCGTCGCTTGATGTTTTAAATAAGGTTGAGCTTCGCCCTGTGATGACTTTGAAGTCAAAGGTTGCTTTTTTAAAAGTGGTTGAACCAGGGACGAGCATAAGTTACGGGCGAAGATTTATAACTCAAAAGAAGACAAGGATCGCAACTATACCGATTGGTTATGCCGATGGTTACAACCGCTTGCTTACAAATCGTGGTAAGGTGCTTATAAATGGGAGAATTTTTCCAGTTGTCGGGACTGTGACGATGGATCAGATAATGGTTGATGTTGGTTTAGAAGATGAAGTAAAGGTCGGCGATGATGTGATTTTATTCGGTGATTCTGAAATCACCGCTTGGGATGTTGCAAAGTTGATAGGGACGATCCCTTATGAAGTTTGTTGCAATGTTTCAGCGAGAGTTCCAAGGGTTTATTTAAGGGATTAAAAAACAAAAAGGAAATTCTTATGGTTAAGACATTTGCTGTCATCATGGCGGGCGGGATTGGGTCAAGATTTTGGCCCAAAAGTCGTTCAAGAAAACCAAAACAATTTCTTAACATACTTTCCTCAAAATCTTTAATTGAGCAGACAATTGAAAGGATAAATCCTTTGATCCCGGAAGAGGATATATTCATCGTTTCAAACAAAAATCAAACTGCTGAACTTGTTCAAGTCCTTCCGAAATTTCCGATTCAAAATGTAATCCTTGAGCCAATGTCCAAAAACACAGCGCCGTGCATTGGGCTTGCAAGCTTATTTATAAAAAGGATTCAGCCCGATGCGGTCATGGTTGTCTTACCATCGGATCATTTAATTAAAGATGGGGAAAAGTTCCTTGAGGTTTTAAAGATCGGAATTGAAACTGCATATCAGACCAAGGGGCTCATAACGATCGGGATACAGCCGACTTATCCATCAACTGGTTATGGGTATATACAATTCATTGAGGATTCCAACGACGAGTTCTCGCAAAAAGGGGTTTTTAAGGTCAAAACATTTGCTGAAAAGCCAAATCTTGAGACAGCAAAGCGTTTCCTTGAAAGCGGTGATTTCCTCTGGAATAGCGGTATGTTCATTTGGAGGACTGATGTGATACTTGAGGAGATAGCACGACATCTGCCCGATATTTATGAGGAGTTGATGAAAATTGACTCCGCAATTGGCACCGATGAATTTAAAACGGTTCTTGAAAGTGCTTATGGAAGGATGAGGGCAATTTCAATTGATTATGGGGTTATGGAAAAAACGGATAAGGCATATGTTATAAAAGCCGATTTTGGTTGGAGCGATGTCGGAAGCTGGGAAGAGGTTTATAACCTTGCCCCAAAAGATGAAAATGGAAACTATGTCAGCCCAAATAATGAATCGGTCATACTTATGGATGTAAAAAATTGCCTTGTTGAGGCGAATAAATCGTTGATAGCGATGATCGGAGTTGAAGATTTGATCGTTGTTAGCACTGATGATGCGATTTTAATTTGCAAACGAGATAG
>JAPYWO010000027.1 GCA_028276305.1 Candidatus Thermokryptus sp. | reverse complement strand
AAAGCGCATTTAGTTTTTAAACATTTTGAATAACCCTTTCAAGCTTTTTACGAACTTCTTGAGCTATTTCTTTTAACGCTGGATTATCTATTATCTGTGTCATAACCATTGGGTCAAAAGCGGAAACGAAAACTTTTCCGTCCCTCTCATAAACAACCACATTACAAGGCAACAACAAACCAAGGTCATATTCTGCTTGTAACGCCTTATAAGCAAACGGCGGATTGCAAGCGCCAAGAATTATATATTTGTCAAAATCAACACCGAGTTTTTTCTTCAATGTCTCCTTTACATCAATCGTCGTCAAAACGCCAAACCCCTCTTTTTTCAGTTCCTCAGTTACTCTGTTTATCGCTTCCTCATAAGTTAAATTTACAAGTTTTGAAATCCCGTAATTCATACATACCTCCTCAATATGTTTTCCGACTTAACACCGACAAAAAATTCCTTTATTTTTCCATCTTCAACTACAACGATTGAAGGTGTTCCCATAACCCCAAACTTTAAAGCCGTATTAACATCGCGACTAACATCAATTTTAAATATCTTCGTCCTCCCGTTAGCCAAGTTAATCAAGTTATCAATTATCGGCGTTTGAACTTTACAAGCGGAGCAAGTCGGACTATAAAAGTAAAGCATAACCCTTTCGCCTCTCTTTATCGCCTCGCCGATCTTACCTCCTATATCATTTACAACTTTACCTTTCTTGAATTTAGCTCTTAACACAACACTTAAATTCATCGCGAGGATAAAAGCTACCAGAGCAATTACAAAATAAAAAAGCAACATGAAAAGTTATAGTGATTTGTTTTAACTAAAAACGCCACCCCGGAATTTTAAGGGTGGCGTTTATAAAAAAATTAACTCCCCGAGCTTGTTTCCTTACGGGTTGAAAACTTAAAAAGTGAATACGCTGGGCAATATCCAACGAGACCAGTAATAAGCGGGAGAAGACCAATCAACCCCCAATACTTCCCATTCCCCTCAACCCAAAAAAGAAGTGAAAGAAGAAACAAACCAACGATTACCCTCAAGACCCTATCCCAGGTTGCTTCGTTTACCTTCATTTTACTTTACCTCCTTGAATTAGTTTGCTAAAAGATCAATATCTTCAGTGCTTTTTCTTCTACGCCTGCGACGAGCAGGTCTTTCAGGAACAACCGCCCAAACGCGAACATCAATGTTTTCAAGGTCAATGTGTACCTCAGCCTCACAATACGGGCAAAGTTTAACGCTCTGCTTTTCAAGGAAAATTTGATTCTTGCAATTCGGACAATCGGTTATGACCATCCCGATTACCTTCGCCTTCTGTTTGTTGACAGGTGTCGTAACCAATTTTACCTCCGCCTTTAAGTTTTACAAAACCGTTCAATTTCATATAACAACCAAACCAATTCAAATGTTTCAAAAACGAAATTAAAACTTTCTAACCAACTCAATTATTGATTTTCAATAATTTTTTATGGCAATTGCGTATATCCATTTCTCATCTTCCAAAGGTAATACTTTTCAAACCAAACTTTAACCCAATGTGACCAGGGACCGGGGAAGAGTATATGGTACTTTCTCGGTTTAAACACTCTACTTGCAACAAATAAAACACCCATATTGCCAGCGTCCATTACACAAAGAGGCGCTATATCCTCAAAGGGCAATCTTGACCCGTGATTTTTACCGAGAACTTTTGAAGCGATATTTTCAGCAGCAACCCTTGCCATTACCTCAGACATATAACCAGTTTTAGGAACACCTATTGGAATTTGCGTTGGTTCGGGATATTTGACCGCAACCGCAACGCCAGCAGCATAGATATTATCATAATTCAAATGCCGATATGTGCTATCAACCGGGATAAAACCTGCTTCGTTGCCAAGCCCAGAATCACGCACTGCCTTAACACCAAGGAATGGAGGAATTATCATCGCATATTTGAACGGTAAAACTTCACCATTTGAAAGGTAAATTCTATCTTCACTGATTTTCTCAATTGCAACATTTGTAATCCCTCGGATACCGAGCTTCTTAAAGAAATACTCGGTCATCTTTTTAGAATTACCAACTCCGCCTATACCAAAATTTCCAAGGAATGGTTCAGATGTTACAAAAGTTATATCAACCTTATCTCTTATACCTGCTTTTCTTGCTGCGTACTCAATGTTAAAAACATATTCATAAGCTGCGCCAAAACAACTTGCTTTCTGAGTTGCACCTATGACAATAGGTCCTGGATTTTTCACGAATTCTTCCCATTTTTCCCCAGCGTGAAGCGCATGTTCAACCGTACAAATTGAGGTTGTGTATCCATTATGTGGTCCAAGCCCTTCAACCTCTGAAAAGTTTAAATCGGGTCCGGTGGCTATCAAAAGAAAATCATATTCATAGATACCTGAGGTTGTTTCAACTTTATTCTCCTGTGGCAAAATTTTTTTCGCTTCCGCATGAACAAATTTTATGTCTTTTTCCTTGAGTATCGGTTCAATTTCAAAGGATATGTCTTCTGGCTTGCGCCACCCAAAGGGAACCCAAATAAGAGAAGGAATGAAAACGAACTTCTCTGCTTTTGATATTACTGTGATTTCGGCTTTATCTTTAAGCTTTCTCTTCAGGTCAAAAGCTGCTGTCAATCCAGCAAAAGAACCACCAAGGATAATTATCTTTGCCATGGGTTACCTTTTAGTTTTTTTATTCTTCAATTACAGCAAGTATATCACTTCTTGAAATTATTCTATATTCCTTTCCATCAATCTCAACCTCTTCACCACCATACTTTGCGAATAAAATTTTATCGCCCTCTTTCACCTTCGCACGTAGGTCTTCATCAGTTCCAACCGCCACAACAACACCAATTCTTGGTTTTTCCTTCGCTGTATCGGGGATTATAATCCCTGAACTTGTCCTTGATTCAACTTCTTCAAGCGGTTGAACAAGAACCCTATCATCAAGAGGTTTAATTTTCATATTTTTTCCTCCATATTTTTGTTTTTATTTTAAACCAAGCAACTTATCAATTTTTGCCCTATCAAATCCAACTACAGGTTTATTATCAATTAATATAACTGGCACCCCAGTTTGACCCGTCAATCTAATTAAGTCCTTAATCGCGCTTTGATTTTTCGTAACATCAACCTCTGTAAATTTCACTTTCTTTTGAATGAAATATTGTTTAGCTGCTCTACACCAAGGACAGGTCGGAGTAGTGAAAATTATAACCTTATGTTGCTTCTGTTCCATCGTTCAACTTTTCAATTTCTTTTCAATATCGTTTGCAGCGATTAAAATTGGGTCCCATACAGGGGCAAACGGCGGAGCATAGCTTAGGTCAAGTCCTGCAATTTCACCTATACTCATTCTTGCATGCAATGCCGTAGCAAAAACATCAATCCTTTTGGCAACGCCATCTCTTCCAACCATCTCAGCTCCAAGTAATCGCCCCGTTTTCCTTTCAGCTATTAACTTAACTCTTATTTTGCTTCCGCCCGGATAATAATGCGCCCTTGAGCTGTGCTCAATCACAGTTGAGACATAGTCAATTCCTTCTTCCTTCGCTTGCTTTTCGGAAATTCCCGTGCGAGCAACTTCAAGCTCAAAAACTTTGAAGACGGCTGTCCCAACTATACCTTTGAAAATCGCATTTCCACCAACAGCGTTTTCACCGGCGACTTTTCCCTGTTTATTTGCGGTCGTCCCAAGCGGAATATAAACCGGACGACCAAGCACTAAATGAAACGCCTCTGCGCAATCACCAGCAGCGAAAACCCCAGGGATGTTCGTCTCCATCCTTTGATTTACCGCAATAGCCCCACTACGACCTATTTCAATTCCAGCGTCCCGTGCGATTTCCGAATTTGGCTTAATGCCCGCTCCAACTATAACAAGATCAACATCAAGAGAAGAATCGTTATTTAAAATCGCCTTCCTAACGAAACCATCACCAACAAATTCAACCACAGAGGTTGATTTCAACAATTTAACGCCATTCTTTTGAAGCTCAGCTTCAACAACTTCATTTATCTCATCATCCATTGAACCAAGTATATTTGGCATAACTTCAACGATGGTCACATCAATTCCAAGCGAAACAAGCGCCTCAGCCATTTCCATACCGATGTATCCAGCTCCAATTATTAACGCTTTTTTCGGTGAGTTCTCCCTGATAAAATTCTTAATCGCTATCCCATCCTCAAGAAATCTTATCGTAAAGATTCCATTTAAGTCAATCCCTTTGATATTCGGCTTAACAGCGCGAGCCCCAGTAGCTATCACAAGTTTATCATATCCAACCTCAAACTCCTTATCCTTTTCAAGGTCCTTAACCAAGACGCTTCTCTTGGCGGGGAAGATTTTTAAAACTTCGTGATGAAGATAAACATCAATGTTCCTTTTCTCTTTGAAAAATTTAGCATCGTAAACAACGAGATTCTCAGGTGCTTTGATCACATCAGAGACAAAATAGGGCAAACCGCAAGAGCCATATGAAACAAAACTACTTTTCTCAAAAACCATGATTTCAATTTTCGGGTTTAACCTTCTTGCCCTACTTGCGGCGCTCATCCCAGCTGCGACACCGCCAATTACAACGAGTCGTTCTCCCATTTTAAAAATTAACTTTGTTGTTCATTTGATTCTTTTGTCTTTTTAGCTGCTTCAACAACTTTATCTATGTAATATCTCTCTGGCAAAGCCCCTTCAAAATAATAAACATCATTCATCACAACCTTGGGGACACCCATCACCATGTATTTTTCAGCAAGATCCGGAAACTCAATCGCCTCAACCATATCCGCAGTTATCAAATCGTTCTCCATCGCAATTTGATGCGCTAAATGAACAGCGCTTGGACAATACGGACAAGTCGGCGTCACAAAAACCTGTATATGTACAGGAACATCAATTGCTTTTATCTTCTCAATGCTTCGTTGACTCAATCCAGAAGCTCCCCTTGAAACCATCTCTATATCCGAAAGCAACGACGCAAATTCATAGCCAGATGGAATACCGAAATATCTTATCCCGTAATCTTTGGTCTCGCTAGCTATCACCGTTGCGGGAACTTTATCTATTTTAAACTCCGCAACTTTATCTAAATCAGTGTAGAAATTATAAACTTCAAGCTGTATTTTATCGGATAATTCAGCAAGCTCTGTTAAAAGTTGTTTCGTCTCCCTGCAATATTGACAATCCAACTCTCTCGTGAAATGTATTAGGCGAACCTTGTTTACAAGATTTTCTTCAAACCTTTTCCTCAGTTCTTCCCTATCATCTGCATCAAGAAACATGATTTTATCCCTCCTTTAAATTTTGTTTTTGAATTAATTTGAAAATTTCAACCACAATTGGGTTTAAGACAGAGTAATAAACCGTGTTCCCACGGCGAAAACTTTTTATTATACCGCTATGCCTCAAAACCGCAAGATGTTGAGACACAAGCGTTTGAGACACCCCTAAAACATGCCACAGCTCGGAAACGCTTTTATCTGATTCCATAAGTTCAAGAATTATACGCAACCTTATCGGATGTCCGAGCGCCTTAAACATATCAACGAAACCATTTAAATCAATCCCTTTCTCCATTTGGGTGATCATTCTTTTAATTTTTCCCTTTCAAGAATTTTCACAATTTTAATCACAAGCGGATGCACAACCCTATACCTTATATTTAAGCCCTCCCTTTCGGCTTTAACGATACCCTTTGCCCTCAAAAGGGACAAATGCTGCGATATCTTCGGCTGTGGCTCACCAAGGCACTCCTCAATATCACTGACGCATAACTCTCGCTCCATCAACCCGCATACTATCTTCAACCTCATCGGATGAGCGAGTATCTTTAAAATCTCTGCTTCCTCTTCAAATCCAACCTGTTTAAGCTTTTCTAACTCCATATAACCATATTCAAATATCTTGATATTGCAATATAAATATAATAAAATTTTCGCCAAAAGTCAAGTCAGAACTTGGGTTTCCAAAAGTTTGACTTTTTTATCCGAACTTTGTATATTTTTTATGAAAAAAATTCCGTGGCGGGTTAGCTCAGGTGGTAGAGCAGCGGAATCATAATCCGCGTGTCGGGGGTTCGAGTCCCTCACCCGCTACAAAACTTGCGAAAACCTTTCAGTCCCAAAGGGCTGGAAGGTTTTTTTATATAAGAAGCAAAAGCAACTATGATAAGAGAATTTATAAATCGCTTCCGAGAATTCACACAGAAAAATCAACTTATTTCCCCGGGAGATAAAATCATCGTAGCTATAAGCGGTGGCGTTGACTCCGTGGTTTTACTTGATGTCCTGAACGAAATCAAGGAACAACTTAAACTTGAACTCATAGCAGCTCATTTTAATCACAAACTTAGGGGTGCCGAATCCGACGAAGATGAGGAATTTGTCAGAAGATACTGTTCAAATCTCGGAATTGAGTGTTATGTCAGAGGCGAGGATACCAGGGAATATTGCAAGTCAAAAAAAATCTCAATCCAAGAAGGGGCACGTGAGTTAAGATATAATTTCTTTGAAACTCTAAGGTTGTTAAAAGGATTTGATAAAATCGCAACTGCACATAATGCTAATGACAATGCTGAGACAGTGCTCTTGAATTTATTCCGTGGCTCCGGGGTAAATGGTCTCGCTGGAATACAAGTTAAAAGAGGAAGTATAATCAGACCGCTGCTTTTTGCAACACGTGAGGAAATTGAAAAATACGCTGAGGCAAAAGGATTATCATTTAGGATTGATTCCTCAAACTTGAAAACTTCATATAGAAGAAATTACATACGCCTAAAAATTTTGCCCATGATAAGTGAAAATATAAATCCCGGGATAATTGAAACCTTAAACCGAACAGCTCAGATATTCTCGGAGTTAAGTAACTTCATCAAACACGAAGTTTCAAAAATTGTGAAATTCATAGCTATAGAGGAAAACCCAGACAAAGTCCTCGTTGACATCCAAAAACTGAAAAATTATCTATACTTTATACAGGAAAGCGTGATACTTTCCGTAGTTGAGACATATTTCAATGAAAGGGTTGATTACGCCAGGGTCCTTTCAGTTTTAAACCTCATTGATTCAACCCCTGGCAACTCGGTTATGTTAACAGGTGATTTATTTGTTTATCGCGATAGAACTTACCTTGTTTTCCTCAAGAAACCTGAGTTCGCAAAGGAAGAGGTATTCGTCTACATTCACCCCGGGGAAAAATATGAAACTGACAATTTCATCTTTATGTCTAAATTTGTGGATAGAGACGAGGTTCAATTTCACCGCGACTCACAGGTTGAGTATATTGATGCGGATTTGATAGGTGATGAATTCATTCTGAGAAATTGGCAACCTGGCGATTGGTTTATCCCACTTGGGATGAAGGGAAGAAAAAAGGTGAGCGATTTTCTGATTGACCTGAAAATACCGATTTACGAGAAAGGGAAAATTCTCGTTCTTGAATCCGAGGGAAAAATCGTTTGGATTTGCGGTTTGCGCCTTGACGATAGGTTCAAAATAACTGATTCAACGAAAAAAATTTTAAAAATTGAATTTCATCCAAAACAAAAAACGCAAACATGATGAATGATCAAGTCGTTTATATTAATGGAGAAAGGTTTAAGGTTTTGATACCAGAACAAGAAATAAAAAAGAGAGTCAAAGAGCTCGGTGAACAAATCAGCAAAGATTACGCCGGTAGTATCCCTATTTTCATCGGAGTTTTAAACGGCTCGGTCATATTTTTCGCCGACTTGATAAGGGAAGTGAAAATTGATTGTGAGGTGGACTTCCTCAAACTTTCAAGCTATGGTGACGAAAAAATTTCATCAGGACATGTAAAACTTCTAAAAGACCTTGATTGTCAAGTGACGGGAAGAGACATAATCGTGGTTGAAGATATAATTGATTCAGGGCTTTCAATCAAGTTTATAAAGAACTTGATCATGCTCAAAAACCCGAAATCTTTAAGGATAGTGACATTGTTATACAAGAAGAACAGAGTTCAAATTGATTTCAAAATTGATTATATTGGATTTGAAATAGGTGACGAATTTGTGATCGGCTACGGACTTGATTACGCTCAGAAAGGAAGGAACTTGAAGTCAATTTATGTAATTGATTCGCAAAAATAAATTTTAATTTGGAGGTTGGAAAATGTTCAGGCAATTTTTAAATTCAAGTAATAAATTTGGAAAAAACGACAAGAATATGAGAAGACCTAAATTTGAAAATAATGATGATGACGATTTCAACTGGGGAAGGGCGATGCGTGTAATTTTAAGCTGGCTGATAATTATATCCGCTGTTTTCGCACTGATGATGTGGTTCAAAGGAAATCAAAAGCTTGAGTATGAGATAACCTTTGACCAGTATCAGCAATTCTTAAAAGCTGGCAAGATCAAAGAGGCAATAGTGAAGAAAACCGATGTTAATAATTTTGATTTCCACGGTGTTTTGAAAGAACCTGAGGAAATGATAACCGTTGATGGGAAAAAGGTTAGGGGAGATAAATTTGTCGTCTTCTTGCCCAACGCATCCGATTCAAAAGTAATAGATGAATGGACACGCAGAGGGATCAAATTTAACTTCGTAAAAGAAAGCGAGCAATGGTTAAACGCTTTGCTTAGCATGATACCTTGGGTTTTACTGATATTCATTTGGTTTTTGATAATGAGAAGGATGCAGGGAAACACCACGAAGAACATCTTTACATTTGGGAAAAGCAGGGCAAGGATTTTAACGAACAACATTCCAAAGGTCACATTCAATGATGTCGCTGGAGTTGATGAGGCGAAGGAGGAATTAAAGGAAATAATAGAATTTCTAAAAGACCCCGGGAAATTTCAGCGTCTTGGTGGAAAAATTCCAAAAGGTGTCTTGCTTTTAGGTCCCCCTGGAACTGGAAAAACATTACTTGCGAAGGCGGTAGCTGGAGAGGCGGGGGTTCCATTCCTGTCAATAAGCGGTGCGGAATTTGTTGAGATGTTCGTTGGGGTTGGCGCAAGCAGAGTTAGGGATTTATTTGAACAGGCAAAAAAGCTCGCGCCTTGCATCGTTTTCATTGACGAGATTGATGCCGTTGGGAGACATCGCGGTGCAGGACTTGGTGGAGGACACGACGAAAGGGAGCAAACC